>NZ_KV821930.1:11759-60707 GCF_001815785.1 Corynebacterium sp. HMSC056F09 | reverse complement strand
GGTAGATGAGCCCAGACTTACTCATACCCGTTGCGGTGGCCAAGGAATCGTAGGTCAGTGCGTGGACGCCATCCTCTTCGATGATGGCGAGCGCCTTTTCGAGCGCCTCGACCTTTTTACTAACGCGTGGCATCGGCACCTCCTGAGGTTGGATTGCTGCGGAAGCACCAGCCGGTGACCGCGGCAAAAATGAGCATGACTACGCCGAGCCCAGCGGCGGTGGCTAGGTAGGCGTCGTTATACGCGGCGCCGGCGGCCTCCGCGAGTGCGGGGTTGTGGAGTGCTTCCATGCCTAAGTCCTGGATGTCCTCGGGGAGCCCGCTCTTGTAGAGCATCGGCAGCACTGATCCAGTGACCGCAATGGACAGCAGCGTACCGAATTCATAAGACACTTCCTCCACGCCCGCGGCCATGCCGGAGCGTGACGCAGGAGCGGCACCGATGATGGCAGTGGAGGACACCGACATCACGAACCCCGCGCCGAGGCCAGTGATGAACAGACCAGCCAGGTATGCGGGGAAGACCTCGTGCGTGCCGCCCCACACCACGCCGCCAATGCCCGCTGCCATGGCGAGGAAGCCGCCGGCGATGATGGGCAAGAAACCCCAGCGGTGCAGGTTAGCCCCGCCCAGCGCGGACATCGGCAGCGCCGCAATCGCGATGAGGGAAATGATGAGCCCAGCGTGCAGCGGGGAGTAGAGGTCCACCAACTGCAGCTTCTGCGTGGTGGTCATTTCCAGCCCTGCCATGCCAAACATGGCGCCGGCTGCGGCCAACACGCCGCCGCTGAAGATGGGCGAGCGGAAGATATCGAAGGTGAGAAGCGGCTCCTTCAGTTTGTGCTGGCGGCGAGTGAAGAGGATGGCACCGATGAGACAGGCAGCCAGCGCGCCGCCAATAAGCATGGCGTTGAGATGGGAGCTGGCGACAGACTTGATGACGAGCACCAGCGAAGCCAGCGTGATCAGCGCGTAAAGGGAAGACAAGAAATCCCACTGCTTCGCCGGGTTCGCCACATTAGGCGGGGCGAGGAAGGCGGTGAGGATGAGCGCGATGATGACGATGGGCACGTTGACCAAAAAGACCGATCCCCACCAGAAATGCTCGAGCAAGAAGCCGCCTACCGTGGGGCCCGCCGCCGCGCCGACGACGGCGATGGAGCCCCAAATGCCGATGGCGGTGTTGCGCTCAATCTCATCCTCAAAGGTCAGGCGAATCAGCGCCAGGGTAGCGGGCATCATGATGGACGCACCGAGACCTAGGAAGGCGCGAGCGGCGACGAGCTCCCACGCGCCGGGGGCGAGTGCGGCGGCCAGCGAAGCGATGCCGAAGACCCACAGGCCGATGACGAACATGCGGCGGTGACCGATCTTGTCACCTAACGTGCCGGTGCCTAGGAGGAGGCCGGCGAGCATGAGCGCGTAGGCGTTGATGATCCACAGCTGCTGCAGCGAGGTGGCGTGCAGCTGCTCGGAGAGCTCCGGCAGGGCAGTGTAAAGGATCGAGTTGTCCAAGCCGATCATGAGCAGACCCAAGGAGATGACACTAAAAAAGATCCACCGTCGGGTCGCTGAGGTGCTTAAGGCCTCTGCGGAGGCTTTCGTGTGAACGTCTGTCATGCTGCGAAACTATAGCGAACGGTCGTTACAGTTTCAAAGTCTTGAATGTTGACTTGTTGTTAAAGTCACAAAGTGCGCGTGACGTGAGAAGGCAGCTTTATGGTGGCGAAACACCACCGGGAGGGAGAACACTGGGGTCCGTTAGCGATAAAAGTTAGAGAGGTACAACATGGCACGCAATTACGCCACGCAACTCGTAGAAACCTTGGAAGCCCAGGGAGTTAAGCGCATCTATGGGCTTGTCGGTGATTCCCTCAACCCCATCGTGGACGCGGTGCGGCAGTCCTCCATCGAGTGGGTCCACGTCCGCAACGAAGAGGCCGCGGCATTCGCCGCTGAGGCGGATTCCCTCACCACCGGCAACCTCGCCGTGTGCGCCGCCTCCTGCGGCCCGGGAAATACGCACCTTATTCAGGGGCTTTACGACGCCCACCGCAACGGCGCCAAGGTCCTTGCCCTAGCCAGCCACATTCCTTCCCGCCAGATCGGCTCGAAGTTCTTCCAGGAAACCCACCCTGAGGCCATCTTTCAGGAGTGCTCCGGCTACTGCGAGATGGTCAACTCCGCTGAGCAGGGAGGCGTGGTCTTGCACCATGCCATTCAGAGCACCATGGCCGGCAAGGGCGTGTCCGTCCTCGTTATCCCGGGTGATGTCTCCACTCAAGAGGCGGAAGAGGACACCTTCACCTCCTCCGTTATTTCCTCCGGCCGTCCGGTTGTCTACCCGGACCCGGCAGAGGCCGCCGCGCTGACCCAGGCCATCAACGAGGCCAAGACCGTCGCCCTCTTCGTCGGTGCTGGCGTCAAGGACGCGCGCGAGCAGGTCCTTGCGCTGGCCGAGAAGATCAAGGCTCCCATCGGCCACGCCCTGGGCGGCAAGATGTACATCCAGTACGACAACCCCTTCGACGTCGGCATGTCCGGCCTGCTCGGCTACGGCGCGGCCCACGAGGCTACCCACGAGGCAGACCTGCTCATCCTGCTGGGCACGGACTTCCCCTATAACGACTTCCTGCCGGATGCCAACGTGGCCCAGGTCGACATCGATGGCTCCCACATTGGCCGCCGCACCCGCATCAAGTACCCGGTGACGGGCGATGTCGCCGCCACCATCGAGAACATCCTGCCGCACGTCGATGAAAAGAAGGACCGCTCCTTCCTCGACAAGATGCTCAAGAAGCACTACGACAAGCTGCATCACGTCGTTGAGGCCTACACCTCCGGCGTCGAGAAGCACACGCCGATCCACCCGGAGTACATCGCCGACCTCATTGACCAGCAGGCCGATGAAGACGCCATCTTCACCGTCGATACCGGTATGTGCAACGTGTGGGGCGCGCGCTACATTACTGCGAACGGTAAGCGCGAGCAGATCGGTTCCTTCCGCCACGGCACCATGGCCAACGCCCTGCCGATGGCCATCGGTGCGCAGGCAGCGCACCCGGACCGCCAGGTCATCACCTTCTCCGGCGACGGCGGGCTGTCCATGCTCATGGGCGAGCTGCTCACGGTGAAGCTGCACAACCTGCCGGTGAAGATGTTCGTGTTCAACAACTCTTCCCTCGGCATGGTCAAGTTGGAGATGCTGGTCCAGGGCCTGCCGGAGCATGAGACCGACCACGAGCACGTCAACTACGCCAAGATTGCGGAGGGTGCGGGCATCAAGCACTTCCGCATCGAGGATCCGAAGGATGCGCCGCGTCTCATCAAGGAGGCCTTGGCCTACGATGGGCCTGCGCTTATCGACGTCGTCACCGACCCCAACGCCCTCTCCCTGCCGCCCACACTGACCTTTGAGCAGCTGCTCGGATTCTCCAAGGCGGCAACCCGCACCGTCTTCGGTGGTGGCGTGGGCCAGATGCTCTCCATGGCGAAGTCCAACCTGCGCAATATTCCGCGCCCGCAGGACTTTTAATGTGTCGGCGTTAAGCGCCGCACATTAAAAGGGACCCACACCCTGCGGTTCCACCCCGCGAAAGCGTTATGCCTTCGCGGGGTCTTTGACTGGGATGAGGACCAGCGCGCCGACGAGCAGGACCAGCCCAATGGCGAGCACGCCTCCTCGGTCGCCCTGGCCCAACAGTGAGACGAAGACACCGAACAGGAAAGGCGTCAACCACGCCACGGCCCGCCCGGTCGTGGCGTAGAGGCCAAACATCTCGCCTTCGCGCCCCGGCGGGGCCACACGCGCCAAGAAGCCGCGGGCGGAAGCCTGGGCTGGCCCCACGCACAGGCACAGGATGAGTCCGCAGATCCAGAAGGCCGTCGGCCCCTGCGCCACAAACATGATCCCGGCCATGAGCGTCAAGATGGCCAGGCAGGTGAGGATGATGGCTTTGGGGCCCACGTGGTCGTCGATCAGCCCGCCGACCACCGCGCCCAGCGCGGCCGCAACGTTGGCGGCAACACCGAAGATGAGGACGTCGCCAGGCGAAAGCCCATAGACGGATACGCCCAGCACGGCCCCGAAGCTAAACACCGCGGACAGGCCATCGCGGAAGATGGCAGAAGCAAAGAGGAACGCAAAGGCATTGCGGTCCTCCCGCCACAGCGTGTGCACCGTCCGCCACAGCTCGCGGTAAGACTCCGCCACACCGCCCGTCGATTCACCCGACGGCGCAATCTCCGGCACGCGCAGCAACACGGGGATGGCAGACAGCCCAAACCACGCCGCCGAAAGCAGTGCCACGAGCCGAATATTCCAGCCACCCTCCGTGGACAGTCCCAGTCCGCCGCCCTCGCTGGAGACGAAGCCGAAGTAGCAGATGAGCAGCAGTACGATGCCGCCGAAATAGCCTGCCGACCAGCCCAGGCCGGATACGCGGCCCACTCTGTCCTCGGTGGCCACCTGGTTGAGTTGGGCAAAGTAATTGACTTCGGCGAATTGGATGGTCACCGAACCTACCGCTAGGCCGATGAGGCCGAGCCAGAAATACGCGGGCGCATCATTGCGGATGAAGAACAGGCTGGCCATGACCAGGAAGGTCAGCAGCGACCAGAAGCCCAGCGCGCGACGCCGCGTGCCCAACCGGTCAGAGCGCTGCCCCATCACGGGGGTCACCGCAAAGATCACCAGGCCCGCCACCGTCATGGACCACGACAGCCACTGCGCCGGGGTGAACTGCGAGTCAATCTGCTGGCCCACCGAGTCCGTGAGGTAGACCGAGAAAATAAACGTCACGAGCACCGCGTTGAAGGCAGCCGAACCCCAATCCCACAGGGCCCAAGCAGCCACGGTGAGGCGGTCAGTGCGCTTCGAGGCTTGCGTCATGCTTCATTATCGTAGGCAAAAACACCTGCCGAGTGGATGGAGTTGCACTTAACGCGACGTGAACTTTTAGGCTCAACGACATGCGTAACGACTACAGCATCGGCGATGTGGCCGGCATTTTGAAAGTCACCACCCGCACCCTGCGGCACTGGGACGACATCGGCCTGCTCAGCCCCCAGTGGCGCACCGGGGGCGATCACCGCCTCTACACCGAAGATGACGTGCAACGCGGGATGGACATCCTGATTTATCGCAGCGTCGGGATTGAGCTGAAAGACATCGCAGTGCTTCTCGACGCCCCTTCCGCAGCCACCCTGGCCCGCCTCCGCGCCCAACACGAGGCCTTGCAGAAGCGGCGAGCCGACGTCGACGCCATGTTGTACGCAGTGGAAAGACTAATTGAGGAGACTGAAATGGATAAGAACCTAAGCCCCAGCCAAAAAGTGCGGAACCTGGGTGACGCATGGCCCCAACTGCAGGAAGAAGCCCACGAGAAGTGGGGCGACAGCAAAGAATGGGCGGCCAGTGCGGCCGTCGTGGAATCGATGGGGAAGAAGGACTGGGAGGGATTCTCCGTGGACCATGAGAACTTTGCGTCCGAGCTAGAGGAGGCCGCGGACGCAGGACTTGAACCGGGCGGCGAGGAGGCGAAGGAGATCGTCGACAAGCACCGCGCCCTCATCGCCCAGTGGTACCCGGTGTCGAGGTCCAAGCAGGTGATCCTGGCGCGCATGTATTGCGAGGACCCGCGGTTTAACGAGACCTACCGCGGTAACGCCGACTATTTACGCCAGCTGATTGAGGCGCAAGCCCAGGCGGAAGGGGTGGATCTGGACAATCTCGCCTGGGACTAGTCGGTTCACAGCGCACGTACAGACTCCGCTCAGTACCCTGGGAAGGCGTAGTGCAATACTTCTCATTCTGAATGAGATATCCCTTGGCGCTTCCTGGCGTCAGGAGAAGCGGAGAAAGGACCAAAGCGGGACCATGGATGATTCAAAGGACGTCAAGGTACTTGTCGTCGATGACGAGCCCAATATCGTTGAGTTGCTCACCGTCTCCCTGAAATTTCAAGGATTCGACGTACACAGCGCCAACTCCGGCAACGAAGCCCTGCGCATCGCTCGGGAGATCAACCCTGATGCCTACATCATGGACGTCATGATGCCGGGCATGGATGGTTTTGAGTTGCTGGGCAAGCTGCGCGCGGAAGGCCTCGACGGCCCCGTGCTCTACCTGACCGCCAAGGACAGCGTGGACCAGCGCATCCACGGCTTGACCATTGGCGCGGATGATTACGTCACCAAGCCCTTCAGCCTGGAAGAGGTCATCACCCGCCTGCGCGTGATTCTGCGCCGCGGTAACGCGGTGGATGACCAGGACGGCGACGCCACCATGACCTATGCCGACCTCACCCTCAACGATGACACCCACGAGGTCACCAAGGCGGGGGAGATCGTGGAGCTTTCGCCCACCGAGTTCAACCTGCTGCGCTACCTCATGCAGAACCGCGAGGTGGTGCTGTCCAAGTCCAAGATTCTGGATAATGTCTGGCACTACGACTTTGGTGGTGACGGCAACGTGGTCGAGTCCTACATTTCCTACCTACGCCGCAAAATTGATACCGGCGATACCCCGCTTATTCACACCGTCCGCGGTGTCGGTTACGTGCTGCGCATGCCGCGCTCGTAGGCTCATCCACTATGAGCGAACCCACCGCGAGTATTCAGGCCCCACAATCCGGGGTGACGCTGGTGCGGGATAAAGCCCCGCGCCGGCGTATGCAGCGCCCCAAAGCGCTGCCCCTGCGCACGTGGCTACTTGTCCTCATGGTGCTGGTATCGGGGCTTGGCCTGGCCATGTCCTCCCTGGCGGTGTCGTCGATCATGCGCAACGTGCTCTACACCCGAGTGGACACCGAGCTTAACGACGCCCACAGCTCCTGGGCCAGCAACCTCGACGAGTCCTTTTATATGCCGCAGGACGGAAGCCGCCGACCCCCGACGGATTATGTGGCGCTGGCGTACTATCCCGATGGCTCCGTGGTGACCACGCGGCCGATCGCGGCGTTGCCCGATGCACGCAACGTGATCGTCGGTGGGGAACCCACCACCGTGCGCTCGATTCAGGGCGAAACCGAATGGCGGGCCGTGGCCAAACTCCAACGGGATGGTTCCGTGGTGGTCGTCGCCAAAGACATGACGACGGAAAACTCCATCCTGAAAGGGTTGGCGATTGTCCAGGTGATCATCGCGGCCTTGGTCATGCTGATCATCGCGGTGGTGGGCATGTGGCTGATCCACCGGGCGCTGCGGCCGCTGCGCGTGGTCGAGAAAACGGCTTCCCAAATCGCGGCGGGCAACCTGGACAAGCGCGTGCCGGAGTGGCCGCTGCACACTGAAGTGGGGCAGCTTGCCGCAGCGCTCAACGTCATGCTGGGGCAGCTGCAGAATTCCGTCGTCGATGCGCAGGAAAAAGAACAGCAAATGCGCCGCTTCGTCGGCGATGCCTCCCACGAGCTGCGCACGCCGCTGACCAGCCTGCGCGGCTACACGGAGCTGTACCGCTCGGGGGCTACCCAGGACGCGGAGTTTGTCTTCAGCAAGATCGATGCCGAGTCTAAGCGGATGTCGTTGCTCGTGGAGGATCTGCTGGCCCTGACGCGCGCGGAGGGCTCACGCCTGGACATGCGCGAGGTTGACATGCTGGAACTTGTGCTGTCAGTGGGTTCCTCGGCGCGGGCGGCTTTTGCGGGCCGCACCATCAACGTCAACAACGAGGCCTCCGGGATTCCAATGGTCAACGGAGACCCGGATCGCCTACACCAGGTATTGCTTAACCTGGTGTCCAACGGTATCCGCCACGGCGGCGAGGAGGCGTCGGTGACGCTGACCTTGCGCGACGACGAGGAGCACGTGCTTATCGACGTTGCCGATGACGGCAAAGGCATCTCCCCCGAAGACGCGGCCCATATTTTCGAGCGCTTCTACCGTGCAGACACCTCGCGCACCCGCGATACGGGTGGCTCGGGTTTGGGCTTGGCCATCGTGAAATCACTCGTCGAGCAGCACGGCGGTTCAATCTCCGTGGATTCGGAGCTGGGCAGCGGATCGGTCTTCACCATCTGCCTGCCCAAAGCGCCAACCGACGGCAGCTAACGCCTAGCTGTCGCGGCGGCCACCCTCGTCCGTGCCGAGGTGCTGGCGGATGCGCGCGGCGGCCTCATCCATGGCGGCGGGGTCGGTGGCGTCGGCAGCGAAGGCCTTCGCGAAGTCGTAGTCTTCCATTTTCTCGGTGGGGAAGAGGTGGATGTGGGTATGCGGCACGTCGAAGCCAGCGATGATGTAGCCCGTACGCGGGGTGTCGAAGGCCGTCTTAATGGCGCCACCGATCTCTAGAGCGATCTCATTGAGGTGCGACCAGGTCTGAGAATCGAGGTCAGTCCACTTATCGACCTCCTCGATCGGCACCACCAAGGTGTGGCCATAACGCAGCGGCTCGATGGACAAAAACGCCACGCACTTCTCGTCGCGGTATACAAAGCGAGCAGGCAGCTCGCCCTCGATGATCTTTGTAAATACGGAAGACATGGCCCCTAGGCTACCGCCAGTTAAGATAGACGGCATGCGCATTCTCGTTATTGGCTCGGGCGGCCGCGAACATGCCCTGCTCACTGGCCTTAAATCTGATCCCTCTGTTACCGATTTGCACATCGCACCGGGTTCCCCGGCGCATAAGATGCAGGCCACCATCCACCCGGAGTATTCCCAGGTGGACGATCCTGCGCGTATGACGGAGCTGGCTGTTGATATTGACGCGGATCTGGTCGTCATCGGCCCAGAGGTGCCGCTGGTGAAAGGCGTGGCGGATGCTCTGCGCGAGCGCGGCATTGCGGTCTTCGGGCCGTCGGCAAGCGCGGCACAGATCGAGGGATCCAAAGCATTTGCCAAGGATGTCATGGCGGCCGCCGGCGTGCGCACCGCCCGCGCGGAGCAGCTCGCCCCCGGCACCAGCGATGAGGACATCGAGGCCGCCCTCGATCGTTTCGGCCCGCACTTCGTGGTTAAGGACGATGGCTTGGCCGGCGGCAAGGGCGTCGTGGTGACCGAGTCCCGCGACGCGGCCCGCGCGCACGTTGATGCGGTCCACGCCGTGGGCAACCCGGTGCTGCTCGAGTCCTTCCTCGACGGCCCGGAGGTCTCCCTGTTCTGCTTGGTGGACGGCGAGACCGTCGTCCCGCTGCTCCCGGCGCAGGACCACAAGCGCGCCTACGACAACGATGAAGGCCCCAACACCGGCGGCATGGGCGCCTACACCCCGCTGCCGTGGCTGCCTGCCGACGGCGTCCAGCGCATCGTCGACGAAGTCTGCGTCCCCGTGGCCAAGGAAATGGTCAAGCGCGGCACCCCGTACTCTGGCTTGCTGTACGCCGGCCTGGCGTGGGGCAAGGAAGGCCCAGCCGTGGTGGAATTCAATGCCCGCTTCGGTGACCCGGAAACGCAGGCGGTGCTCGCTTTGCTGAAGTCTCCGCTCGGAGAGGTCCTGAATGCCACCGCTACCGGACAGCTAGCGGAGCTGGCGCCGCTGGAGTGGGAAGACGGCTATGCCGTCACCGTGGTGCTGGCCGCCGAGGGCTACCCGGCTTCGCCGCGCAAGGGCGATCCGATTGCCTCGCCGGATCTTGATGATCCCACCCGGGTTCTGCACGCCGGTACCACCACGGGGGAGGGCGGCTACGTCTCCAACGGTGGTCGCGTCCTCAACGTTCTCGGCCGTGGTGCCACCCTCGCTGATGCCCGCGCGGCCGCCTACGAGGTTCTCGGCGGCATCGAGCTGGAGGGCAGCTTCTTCCGCACGGACATTGCACTGCCGGCGGAGAAGGGGCAGATTAGCATCTAATCCCCTGATAATGCCTCCTTTGGGGTGCGGCGTGGAATAATGAGCGACGTGGCTGAAAAGAAGAACATTTCCAACGTCCTGTCCGCTCGATACGCCTCCCCCGAGATGGCTGAAATCTGGTCCCCGGAACACAAGATCATCCTGGAGCGCCAGCTGTGGATTGCGGTGATGACGGCGCAGAAGGATCTTGGCGTCAACATCCCTGCCTCGGCTATCGCCGCTTACGAGGCGCAGGTTGAGAACGTCAACCTCGCCTCCATCGCGGAGCGTGAGCGCGTTACGCGCCACGACGTCAAGGCGCGCATCGAGGAGTTCAACGCCCTAGCCGGCTGCGAGCACATCCACAAGGGCATGACCTCGCGTGACCTGACGGAGAACGTGGAGCAGCTGCAGATTCTGCGTTCTTTGGAGCTGGTGCGCGATAAGGCCATCGCGGTGGTCTCGCGCATTGGTGAGCGCGCGGCGCAGTATCAGACGCTGGTCATGGCGGGTCGTTCCCACAACGTCGCTGCCCAGGCCACGACCCTGGGCAAGCGTTTCGCCTCCGCTGCCGACGAGCTCCTGTTGGGCATCGAGCGCGTGGAATCGCTGCTGAGCCGCTATCCGCTGCGCGGCATCAAGGGCCCGATGGGCACCTCGCAGGACATGCTCGACCTCATGGGCGGATCCGAAGACAAGCTCGCCGCGTTGGAGACCCGCATTGCGGATCACCTGGGATTCTCCCGCGTATTCAACTCGGTGGGCCAGGTTTACCCGCGCTCCCTCGACTTCGACGCTGTGTCTGCGCTCGTTGAGCTGGGCGCCGCGCCCTCTTCGCTGGCCACGACCATCCGCCTGATGGCCGGCAACGAGACCGTGACCGAAGGTTTCAAGGAAGGCCAGGTCGGCTCCTCCGCGATGCCGCACAAGATGAACGCCCGCTCCTGCGAGCGCGTGTGCGGTTTCCAGGTCATTCTGCGCGGCTACCTCACCATGGTGGCGGATCTGTCCGGCCAGCAGTGGAACGAGGGCGACGTGTTCTGCTCGGTGGTCCGCCGCGTGGCACTGCCGGATGCCTTCTTCGCCATTGACGGCATGTTTGAAACCTTCCTCACCGTGCTCGCGGAATTCGGTGCCTTCCCGGCGATGATCGACCGCGAACTGGAGCGCTACCTGCCCTTCCTCGCCACCACCCGCATCCTCATGGCGGCGGTGCGCGCGGGCGTGGGCCGTGAGACCGCGCACGAGGTCATCAAGGAAAACGCCGTCGCCGTGGCGCTCAACATGCGTGAGAATGGCGGGGAGCAGGATCTGATTGAGCGCCTGGCTGCCGACGAGCGCCTGCCGCTCGATGCCGCCGCCCTCGAGGCCGCGCTGTCGGACAAGCACGCTTTCATCGGCGCTGCCGAATCGCAGGTGAGCCAGATTCTGGGCCGCATCAAGGCGATTGCTGATCAGCACCCGCAGGCCGCCGCCTACACCCCGGGCGAGATCCTCTAGCCCACGCGGCCAGGGGGCATCCAGTGATCTGGGGCGACCGGGCGTGGTACGTTTTCGCAGACAATCCCTCTCAAACGCGAGTTTTCGGGGCGCTATTTACGAAAACGTACCTCGTTGGCCCGGTCCATGTACGTTTCGATCAAATAAGGTTGCCCAGATCGAATTTTCTGGCCCTTATTTGATCGAAACGACCATCTAGTCACGTTCTGCTTTATCCGGCGCGTTGTCCGCGCCCTTCGTTGCGGACTCGATGGCGCTGCGGGTTGTACCCCAGGCTTGCCGGGCGCGGTTGGTTACGGTTTCGCGGGCTTCTAAGGTGCGTTGCTGCGCAACACCAGCGGCTTCGCGGGCCATGTTGGTGCCGGTGGTGGTGAGCTCGCGGGCCATGTTGGTGCCGGTGGCAGTCAGCTCGCGGAAAGCATCGATGCGCCGGACGGGCTCTAAGCCCTCGGTTCCTTCGACAGCAAGGTTGGCAGCGTCGGCGAAGTCACGCAGTTGGGCAAAGAAGTGGTTGACCTCCGCTACGGCGCGGGGAGAGTTCCAGTCGATGGCTTTGCGCAGCGTCGAGAAGCTGCCCAGCTCGTGGGCAATGTGGGCGATGCTGGTGAGGTCTTCCAACAAACGAGCGGCGCGCCTCTGCCGCGCCCGAGCAACGGCCGCGGCGTAGTCTTTGGCCACCTCGCCCTCCACGGCATTGGCGCGGCTGAGCTGAAGCACATACATCTGGTTCTGCAGCTGCACGGTTCGGGCAAGCTCGTAGATCCACGAGCCTGCGTCGTCGTTAGTCTTCTGGAAGGTCGCGCGCACCTTCCCGGGCGAAGTCTTTGACCTCGCCATCGTCTCCGCCACGGCCCGCAGGTGTCGTAGTACCTGGCCTTGCAGCTTAGCCAGGTCCGCAGTGAGGTGGGCGATGGTTGCCCACTGCGTATCGGTCACCTCAGCGGTGTCCTCGAGGACGAGGGCGGCCTCCGCCAGCATCTCCGCCACGCCATCAATCTCACCAGCCAGCGAATCCTTCTGGAAGCGCAGCACCTCATCGAGCTTGGCGTCGATATGTTCCAGGTAAGCCTGCATCTGCTCCATCTGCTTCTCGACGGCCGCCTGCTGCATCATCGACGCCAGCACCATCGGAGCCGCCGGCGTGAGCAGGCCGGCCTTCTCAAACTGCAGGTGCTTCAGCAGGCTTCCACCGTTGTGCGAAGCAACGCCGCGGCCGACATCCTTGGTGCGGATTACACCGGCGCGGATATCCCCCGGCTTGATGCCCAGGCGCTTGAGGTACGCAGCGGACTCAGCATCGAGCTTGAGCCAACGTCCAGATTCCTTCTGGTAGTCCTCGATACCTGTGAGCACCTGGCTCGCACGGCGGAGGATCTGGGGAGTGACGGGAGAGAGCTCCGCCTGGTCGGAAAGCCGTTTCAGCTCGGATTCGGGGCCGATAACAAGTGCGCCTTCCTCACCGGTAATGACGGTTAGCTCGGCGTCGCTCTCAGCCATTAGGCCATCCCGGGGAGGCGCAGAACCGGCAGCTCAAAGCCGCCGAAAGAGGCGCCGTTGGAGACGAGGTAGCCGCCGATCACCAGCACGGTGAGCACCGTCATGACGCCGAGGACTGCCGCTCCCGTGGACGAGGTCTGCTGCTGCGTCGTCTGCCCCGGAATGGGCAGCTCGGGCACCGGCTGGATGCCCTCCTGAGCGCCGCGCCCGCGCAGCTCCTCTACACACTCCGCGAAGGACTGCGACTGGGCGGCGTTGAAGGCGTCGACGGCTTCTTTTTCCTGCGCCTGGTTTTCTGCCAGAGCGGCGCGCAGCTTAGGGCTGAAATCGCTACCCGTCGACAACAACGGTGCCGGTCCCTTCTCAGTCCGGGACTTCGCCGCATTGATGGAGTATTCGGCATCCCCCGGCAACAGCACCGATTCATCCTCCACCAGGTCCTCCGGGGCGGACGCGCCGACCATGATGATGACCATATCCGCGCCCGTGTAGCCGGCCTTGCCCAGCGCGGCCACCGTCGCCGCGTAGCCCGGAGCCTTGCTGATATCGCGCGAGGTGTACGCGGAGAAATCCAGCTTCGGGAACTGCGCTTGAATCTGCTCCGAGGTCGCCTTGATCGTGGCAATGTACCCGGCCCGAACGTCGCGAGCCAGCTCGCGATCCGACGCCGACATCGTGCACAGCCACTGTCCGTGGGCGGACTCGCGCACGGAGATGTCGGCTGCGTGCGCAGCGGGCACAGACAGGGCGGCGCCCACCAGCGCAGCGGAGGTCAAAAGGGAGGTCAGGCGAGAGTGCACGGGCTTAGCTCCTCGGGATTGGGACGTATCTTGAAGCAGTCTAGACGGGTCTAGAATGTATGTCATGCGTCCAGAACTTTCTTCCTATGCCCACATCGCCTCCGGCAAGGTGCGCGATATCTACGAAATCGATGACAACACCCTGCTCATGGTGGTCTCCGACCGCATTTCCGCCTATGACCACGCTCTCGAGCCGGCCATCCCCGACAAGGGCCGCGTGCTCACGGCGACGTCGAAGTTCTTCTTCGACGCCATCGACTTCCCCAACCACTTGGCCGGACCGCTCGATGACGAGCGCATCCCCGAGGAAGTCCTTGGCCGCGCAATGGTCGTGCAGAAGCTCGATATGCTGCCCTTCGAGTGCGTCGCCCGCGGCTATCTGACCGGCTCCGGGTTGAAAGAATACAAGGAATCCGGAAGCGTGTGCGGCGTCGAGCTGCCGGAGGGGCTGACCGAGGCCTCCCGCCTGCCCGAGCCCATTTTCACCCCGGCTACTAAGGCGGAGCAGGGCGACCACGATGAGAACGTTTCCTTCGACGTCGTTGTGGACAAGCTCGGCCGCGAGCCCGCCGAAGAGCTGCGCGAGGCCACCCTGCGCATCTATGCCACGGCCGCCGCGCTGGCGGAGGAGAAGGGCATTATTTTGGCGGATACGAAGTTCGAGTTTGGCGTCGACAAGCACGGCACTTTGGTCTTAGCCGATGAGGTCCTCACTCCGGACTCCTCGCGCTACTGGCCGGCCGATACCTATGAGGAAGGCAAGGTCCAGCCTTCCTTTGATAAGCAGTACGTGCGCGATTGGCTCACCAACTCCGGGTGGGACAAGGAGTCCACGCCGCCGCGCCTGCCAGACGACGTTGTTCAGGCCACCCGCGCGCGCTACGTTGAGGCCTTCGAGCGCTTGTCCGGAACCACCTTTTAAGGAGGCTGAATGAATGCACCGATTGCTGCTAAGCGCCCCATCACGCGAGAGTTTCACGGCCGCAGCTTCGTCGATGACTACGAGTGGCTGCGCGCGAAAGAAGCCCCGGAGACCCGGGAGTACCTCGAGGCGGAAAACGCCTACACGAAGGAGCGCACCGCACACCTGGAGACCTTGACGGAGAACATCTTCACCGAGGTCAAGTCCCGCATCAAGCAGACGGACATGTCCGTGCCCCAGCGCCGCGGTAAGTACTGGTACTACGGCCGCACCGAGGAGGGCCAGGAGTACGGCTACAGCTGCCGCATCCCGGTGTCGGAAGGCTCCGAGCCGTGGACTCCGCCGACCATCCCGGAGGAGGGTGCTTCAGAAGGGGAGCAGGTGCTTCTCGACGTCAACGCGCTCGCCGAAGGCCACGACTTCTTTGCCCTCGGCGCGTCCTCGGTGAGCGATTCCGGCGACCTGCTGGCCTATTCGGTCGACGTGGCCGGCGACGAGCGCTTTGAGCTCTTCATCAAGGATCTGCGTACCGGTGAGCTGTTGGAGGACCGCCTGGAAGACATCTTTTATGGTGCGACGTGGGTCGGGGAGGAGTTCATCTTCTACACCACCGTCGATGATGCATGGCGGCCGGACACCGTGTGGCGCCACCGCGTGGGTACCCCGCAGTCGGATGATGTTGTAGTCATGCGCGAGGAGGATTCGCGCTTCGGCATCGGTGTGGGCACGACCCGCAGCGAGAAGTACATCATGATTGTCTCCGGCTCGAAGACGACGAATGAAGCGTGGGTGCTCGAGCAGGACAACCCGGAGGGCGATTTCCGCTGCCTGTGGGCGCGCGAGACCGGCGTGGACTACGACGTCGACCACGCCGTGGTGGCAGGCACCGATTATTGGGTTGTCACGCACAATGCCACCGGCCCCAACTTTGAGCTCGGCTACTGTCCGGTTTCTGCAGAGCTACCGGCGCTGCGCGAACTCACCGTCCTCATGCCGCATGATGACACAGTGCGCATTGAGGGCGTGGATTGCTACCGCGACCAGATCGTCGTGGGCTACCGCCGCGGCGGGATCGGCCGTGCAGCGGTGATGGATGTGCGCCAAGGGTGGGCGCGCTTCGACGAGCTTCACTTCAACGAGGAGCTCTACACCGTCGGCGTGGCCGGTAACCCCGAGTGGGACGCGCCGGTGTTGCGCGTGAGCTACACCTCCTTCATCCAGCCAGCCCAGCTCTTTGATTACCGCGTGGCCACCGGGGAGTACACGCTGCTCAAGGAACAGGAAGTCCCGGGCGGCTATGACAAGGACGAGTATGTTGCCTACCGGGTCTGGTCTGAGGCTCCCGATGGGACCAAGGTTCCCGTGTCCATCGTGCACCGCGCGGACTTGGACCGTACGCAGCCGAACCCGACGTTGCTTTATGGCTACGGCTCCTATGAGGCGAATATGGATCCGTACTTCTCGGTCTTCCGTTTGTCCCTCATGGACCGCGGCATGATTTTTGCTATGGCGCACGTGCGCGGTGGCGGCGAGATGGGCCGCAACTGGTACGACGACGGCAAAATGCTGGCGAAGAAGAATACGTTTACGGACTTCATCGCGGTGGCTGATGACCTTATCGCCCGCCGGGTGACCACCCCGGAAACCTTGGTGGCTGAGGGCGGCTCCGCCGGTGGTCTGCTCATGGGCGCGGTGGCCAACATGGCACCGGATAGGTTCAATGCCATCGAGGCGAACGTGCCGTTCGTGGATCCGTTGACGTCTATTCTGATGCCGGAGCTACCGCTCACGGTGGTGGAGTGGGAAGAATGGGGCGACCCGTACCACGACCCGGAGGTCTACGACTACATGGCCTCCTACTCGCCGTATGAAAATATTGCGCCGCAGGAGTATCCCAATATCCTGGCGTTGACCTCGCTCAATGACACCCGCGTGCTCTATGTGGAGCCGGCGAAGTGGGTAGCCAAGCTTCGCGACGTCGCCACCGGCGGCGAGTTCCTCCTCAAGACGGAGATGGCCGCCGGCCATGGTGGTGTGTCTGGCCGCTATGCCAAGTGGCGGCAAGCAGCATTCGAGTATGCGTGGCTGATTAACCAAGCTACGGGGGCGGAGGCTTAAGCATCACCCCCGCTCGGCGCGCGGCGGCGCGGTGGCTATGCGATAATTTTCCTTATGCATGGCCACCTTTTGGTTTCGATTTCCAGTATCTTCGACGACACCCGAAGGCAGGCCGCTGACCTGCTGGAGCAGTTCGATAAAGCGGATATCCCGGTGTCCTTGCTCGTAGCGCCACACATCGATGGCAATTGGCACCTAGCTAAGGATGAGTCGACGCGATCGTGGTTGCGTGATCAAGCGGAGGGCGGCCGCGTGCTCATTCTCAACGGCTTCGACCAAGCAGTTCAGGGCCGCCGCGCGGAGTTCGCGAACTTGGATGCGCACGAGGCACGTCTGCGCCTGAAGGGGGCGACGCGGCAGATGGCAAAGATCGGTTTCGAACCCACTATCTTTGCGCCGCCGCGCTGGCGCATGTCGGAAGGCACGCTCACTGTCCTTCCCGAGTTTGACTTCGACTTCGCCGCCTCTACCCGAGGTATCCATGATTTGCGCTCTGGCGAGCTCCACCAAGCCCGCAACCTGTCCTTTGGTGAGGGTTTTGGTTCTGCGAAGTGGTGGCGCCGCAACATCATCCGCGCCGCGGAGCGCTCCGCCGAGCGCGGCAATACCGTGCGCCTGTCCATTTCGGGACGCAACCTTGATGACCGCAAGGTTGTTTCCGATTTCCTCAAGGCTGCCGAGCGCGCCATGGCAGCAGGTGCCCGCCCCGCCGACTATTCCGTTTTCACGCACGCCGAATAGCCCACCAACCTCTTTTTCTTTGGGGTGTGGCCGAATTAGACGCGGTGTAGGTTTGTGAACCCGTCGGGTGTGCTGGCTGCGTGTTTCACGAGCGCAATCCCCGAATTGCGGTAGCGGACGTAGGTTTCAATTGCCCCACCCGCAATCGGAGCGAGAAAAGCCTCTCTTATGAGGGGCTTGACCTGGCTGAGCAGAGACGAACTTAGCGAGTATTCCGGCGTCGCGGGTCAGTGAGTTAGTGGCAGGAAGCTCCGTCAGTAATGCTGGCGGGTGTCCGGCTGCACTGTTGGCGGCGTCTAGCGCGTACTCGGTACTACATGGGGGTGTTGGAGGCGCCACGACTCGGTGGCGTTGCGTCAACTTCTACTTGGAAAAGCTAGTTCTTGTGGCTAACTTCAAACAGATCATCGCGATGTGCATTGAAGGTGATGGGGTCTTTACAGGTTTACAGCCAACTGCCCGTGTAAACACATGCAGATAAGCGTTTGGCGCTCTTGGGGCAGAGGTTTAAAAGCGTTCATTTGTTTGAAAATGATGTTTTGCTGCTGTCATTAAATGCGCCAGCTTCTCATACGGGCGCGTACGAAAGTACGGTTCCCTCTCGAATTAGGTGTGGTTCATTGAAAAGCGTGTGCCCCCAGGAGGTTTCCCTGGGGGCACACGCGTGTTTCTCTTAGCTCTTTAGAACCAAGAAAGTTAGGGCCAATCTACTTAACAACAATCTTTACCATCACCGGCTCGTCATTCACGGTTACTTCCTGACTACCCTCGAGCGCTCGCGCGGAGGAAAGACTGGAAAGCCCTGAACAAGATGCGTTGATGGTATGCGAACCAGGTTCCAACGCGTAGAAGTACACGCCTTTGGCATTAGTCGTGTGTACCTTTTCCTGCGAAAGGCCAATAAGCTTACATTCGCCTGCCGAGTTACCACTGGAGGTTACAACGCGAATCGTTGATTCTCCTGCATTAGGCTTGGACTGCCCATCGTTGGGGAGGCCTTGGCCGACACTGATTGCAACAACTAGGGAAATAATGCCCAGAACGGTACCAATGAGTCCGAGAAGGTTACTGGGGTTATTAATGAGAGCTTGAACCTGAGCTGGAACCGGGATCTGTGGTTGCATTGTTTTGGATCTCCTTAATGTCATTGAAGGTATTTAGCATGCTTGGGCTGATACGTAGGGCACTGTTTTCAGGGCAGCCGAGATCGCTGATGCCATGCGTGTGAATGCCGATGGCAGCGTTGTCTGTGGTATAGACTGGCGAGCCGCTTTGTCCGCCCGTGGTGTCCAAGTTATAGCAGAGTCGAGTTTGGGTTCCTGGTTGAAGGATTCCGCTCATTGTCCACAGTTGTCCGTAGTCGCGAATCAGGCCCTCGCCTTTTTCTCCTGGAAATCCGGTGACAGTTGCTTTTTGCCCGGAGAAAGCGGAAGAAGTATCGCTCGGTTTAATTCCAAACCAGCTGGAAGAAATCGGCTTTGCAAACTTTACAACTCCCCAGTCGTGATCGGCGGACCCGGTAGTGGGGTATTTGGCGGATACCCACTTTTGGGACGCAAAGGTATAAGACCACTGGCTCCAATCTGATGGACGGAAAATGAGCTTTGGAGTCCATCGCTGCTTATCTTTTTCGTAAAGGCAGTGGGCAGCCGTAATGAGAGTATCTGGTGAAATCATCCAGCCAGTACAATGGTTAAAGCCGTCTCGCTGGATCTGGACGATAGCCGGGTTGGGAGATGCCTTTTGCCGATCATCGGTACCGATAATCGAGTAAGTCCCTACCGTGGTTTCGCGGTCTTGGGAGGTCGCCGTGTTTGGAAATCCGGAAAGTCCAACTGCCTCCGTGCCAGAGTTGAGGTCATCGTTATCAGTTGCAATTGGCAGGAATAGCTCCTCGCCTGTTTCTGACACGCCCACCACAGAGTCGTGAAATGCTTGGGTTTGAGCATTTGCTACGGTGGGGGACAGACAGGTTATTGTAGCCACTATTGCTGCGATAGTAGATTTCCGAAGAGAGAACTTCATGAGTATCCTTTGCAGGTGAGAGATGATGATGTGTGGGGTGAACTGGGGTAATTCCCATTCACCTTGCAGTGAATTATGAGGCATCGAAAAGGGCCGTGCAACCGTCAGGCGGTTTGATGTTGCCTCGTGTTCCCCCAAATAGGGGAGGGGTGGCCTCTTGTTTCATCGGGTCCGACTGGCCGGCTGCGCTGGGGATCCTATATAGGTTGCCAACCTCGTGGGTGGGTTAGTCGGGGTTGGTTTTCTCTGCGGGAGCTATATGGACCTGTTGTCTCCGGGCATGACTTGAAAGCTTATCCATGACGGACAAAACTTGGGACCCTTCAGACTGGTGGCTCGATACCCACACCGAAGAACCTGTAGCGCCACTGGAGTTAGCCAAGTAACAAGACTTCGAACGCCAAGGAGAAAAGCACCACGCGCTACCTGGGCGAAAGAAGAACTCAAACGGCGCGGCCACCCAAACGGCGACCAGCCACATACGACGCCCACATCGACTACGAATGGAACCCCAGCCTAGGCGTAAGAAAAGGCTGGGGCGGGGTTCCTAAATCCACACGAAATGTCCGTTACGCTCGGAGAAAAATGACCTTGAGTCCAAGGCTTACATACAAAACGCACACATTAAACTCGGGAGAGCGCTCTATTCAGACTCGGTTGGGACACAGGCAGCGGCAATGATGCCGAGGACTGCCAGCAGGCCGATACCACCAGCTGCGTACTGAGCCTCGCGTGGGATGTTGCGCGTGACGTTGTACGTCAGCGACTCAATTTGCTTCTGTACCGGCTCAAGGCCCGGGATATTGAACTGCGCGCTGATGTTCCCGAGGAAGGCCAGTGGGATGGCGAGGGCTGCTGGGATGGTGAGGCCGAGGACCGTCGGCAAGCAGCGCTCACTCACAGAGGAACCACCTGCCGGGGCGGCTGGCTTGTCGCCGGACTTGACGGTTTCTGAGGTGCCGTCGGTGTAGGTGATGACGAGGTTACCGTCGGCATCCGTGGTCACGAACTTAATGCCGCGGCCGTCCTTGCCATCGTTACCGTTTGCGCCATCGCGGCCTGGTGCGCCATCGAAGCCATCGCGGCCCGGCGTGCCCTGGTCGCCCTTCGCGTCGGCGAGGGTACCGAGAATCTCAGAGGTGCCGTCGGTGTAGGTGACGACCACCTCGCCCTTGTCGTTGGTCGTCACGGACTTGATGCCACGGCCGTCTTTACCGTCGGCGCCGTCCTTACCGTCCTGGCCGGCGTCGCCCTTGTCGCCCTTAGGGCCCTTGTCGCCGTCCTTACCGTCCTTGCCATCGGCGCCGACGACCTTGCCAGCATCCTCGGTGGTGCTGTCGGTGTAGGTGATGATGAGATGTCCGTTATCGTCAATGGTGACGGACTTGATGCCGCGGGCGTCGTCAGTCGGCGCTGGGTCCTCGGTCTTGTCACAGTCCTTAAGATCGTCAGCAGAGCGGGAAACCTGGGCAAGGTTGAAGCCCACCTTGACCGGGTCGTGGTCGGAGGAGCGGTATGGGTTATCTGCCTCAAAGACGTCCCCGCCGGTGTAGTTGCGGCGGGAGTATTCCATGGCAATCGGCTCATCGGAGTTGATGTTCCAGGTCTGTGCCGCCTTGGCGTCGACGTGCTCGTTGGCCAGGATGTGGTCGAGGGAGCCGAGGCGGCCGGAGAACTGGTAGGAGGCCACGTCCTGCCAGTCCTCTTGTGCGTTGAGCTCCTCAACCGGGATGGTGTAGCCGGCGTTGCGGAAGATGGAGATGGCGTCTTCCTTGGAGTAAGCGTTCAAGTCACCCATGACGAAGGTGGCCTTCTCCTGCCACTGCGGCTGCTTGGACAAACCATCGAGGACAGCCTGGGCGTGGGCATTGCGCACGTTGGGGTTGTTGCCCTGGCCGTCGCCGGTGTCCTTGTCGCCGTTAGCCACCGAACCCTTGGACTTGAAATGTTTGGTGACCACCACGAAGGAATCTGGGCCCTCAGGAGCGCACTTGTCAGCAACCGGCTTGAACTCCGCAGCGAGCGGGGTGCGGGCGGTGCCCTTGAAACGCTCGTCCTCCAGCAAGGTGGCCTCACCTACTGGCTGGACGCGGTCCTTCTTGTAGATGATCGCAGTGCGGATGACATCCGAGTCCGCCGCGGAGTTCGCCGGGGCCTTGACGTAATCCCACTTTTCGGATTCCGCGCGGGTGTTGAGTTCATCTACGAGGTACTTCACAGCATCGTCGTAGGAGCCACCCACGGTATTCGCGGCGTTCTCAATCTCCGACAAGCCAATGACGTCGGCATCGAGGCCCTCCAGCGCGGTGAGGATCTTGCCCTTCTGGTCGTTGAACGCAGACTCCGACCACGCGCCGCGGAAGGTGCCGCTATCAGAACCCACACCGTTACCGAAACGGTCCTTGTACGCCTTCGCGCCGTTGTCCTCACCTAGGTTGATGAAGAAGTTCAGCACGTTAAACGCCGCCACGGTGTAGTCGCCTTCCACCTGCGGGGCCTCCGGACGGGCCGGGTCCCACGTAATCGGCAGGTCTGCGGTGGCAGAGTCACCGGTAATCATCGTGGTGGGCTGGAAGCGCCATTGGTTGTGGCCGTAGCCCAGGATTACGCCGGAGTCCGCAAACTCCACCTGGTTGGTGGTGCGGATGGTCTTGACCTCCGAGCCGTTCTGCATGATGTACGGCAGCTTCGTCGAGGCACCATCGCGGGTGAAGTCACGGGTAGAGCCGTCATCGAGGATGACGTACTTCGCCGCGTTGGACTCTTCCAGAGCATGCATTTCCGCGCTGCCTGGGGCGAACTTGTCCGTCGGCTGGCGCAGCGCCTCCGTACCCGGGGCCAGGCCCAACTCGCCGTAGCGGTTGAGGCCGTAGTTATCGGTCACCGTGTGCACGCCGGGCTTGAGCAGCATGGACTCGAGCTTTTCGCGGGCCTCGTCGCCTTCCGGCAGGGCATCGATGGTCAGCGGGGTGACGGGATCGAGTGCGGTGTCGAGGACGGAGCCTTGGGCTAGGGCGATTTGGGTCTGGCCGTAGTACTCGTCGACGGAGCCAGTAACCTCGACGGATTCCCCAATCTTTGGGTAGAAGCCGGTGCCGCCGGTGTAGACGAAGACGGCCTCAGAGGCCTCGGTCGGCGCAGTTTGACCCGTGCCCGGAGTCTGGATGGTGAAACCGTTGAGGGACTTCTCACCCTGCCACATGGCGGTGACAACACCCTGGGTGGTGACGTTCTGGCCCTTGAGTGGGGACTCCGCGCCGGTGCCCTGGATTTCCGGGATGGTAACGGTAGCGCCCGGCTCGGCCGGCTGCGGGTCCTCCGGTTGCGGGTTCTCCGGCGCGGTGGCGCCGCCGCCGGAGGAGGTAGGAGTCGGGCCGGCGGTGCTGAAGTCGGCGGCGTTGTCGTCGGTGTCGGTGCCGGCGTCATCACGCTGCGCGGAGGTGGTGTTGCTCAAGGAGGAGGTAGGGGAGCCCTCGCTGAGCGACGTCTCCCCGTACCCCACCACGTCGACCTCGGCCCCGGAGGCGTCGTAAAGCTTCACCGAGCCCTTGGAGCCGGACATGCTGAGACCGCCCTCAGCATCCGGGGTGGGCAGCGGCTCGCCTGTGCCGCCGCCACCTTCCTGGATGAGGTAGTAGCCGCCAGCCGGGATGGAACCGTTAAGCGTGGTCTTTCCGCCGGAGTTGCCCTTGGACGAGAAATACTCCACGGACCATCCGGTGAGGTCGATGGCGGAACCCGTTGGGTTGTAGAGCTCGATGAAGTCGTTGGTGAAAGGGGCGTTCTTGTTGCCGCCGCCACCGTAGACCTCCGAGATGACGGCAGTGGAGCCATCCACCGCGGCGCCGGCCTGGGGGACAACGACGCAGGTAGACACTAATGCAGCGATGGCGAGAGAGCCGATGCGTGTGAGGCGCATGAGAGGTTCCTTTAATCAGCGAGAAAATGACAACGCATCTGGTTCTACCTGCCTTCGCCGCCACGGGATACCGGAGGACAACGCGCGAGCTGGGGGTTAAGCCGGGATTCCCCAAGAATTCTTCAGCCGTTTGGTTTGAATTCACCACCCCCAAAGATTCCGAATCTTTCCCGCTGGCGGGATAGACTGGCGGGGCACCTATACTCACGCACAGTAAGGCAGAATTTTCATGGCTCGTGTAGTTGTCAATGTCATGCCCAAGGCCGAGATTTTGGACCCGCAAGGTCAGGCCGTCGTCCGCGCGCTGGGCCGCCTGGGGGTTGCTGGTGTCAGCGACGTGCGCCAGGGCAAGCGCTTTGAAATTGAAGTCGATGATTCGGTCAGCGCCGAGGAACTCGAGAAGGTTGCGTCCACCCTTCTGGCGAACACCGTGATCGAGGACTACGAGGTTATCCAGTAATGAAGATCGGCGTTATTACCTTCCCCGGCACGCTTGACGACGTCGACGCGGCCCGCGCCGCCCGCACCGCCGGCGCCGACGTCGTGTCCCTGTGGCATGCGGATGAGGACCTGCGAGGAGTGGACGCCGTCGTTGTTCCCGGCGGCTTTTCCTACGGTGACTACCTGCGCTCCGGCGCCATCTCTGCGCTGGCCCCGGTCATGCGCGCGGTGGTGGAAGCAGCGAATAAGGGCATGCCGGTGCTCGGCATCTGCAACGGCTTCCAGATTTTGACGGAGGCCGGCCTGCTGCCCGGCGCCTTGACCCGCAACCAGGGGCTGCACTTCCACTGTGTGGATACCTACCTCGAGGTGGCGAACGCGCAGACCTCCTGGACTAGCGAGTTTGAGCAGGGCCAGCGGATCCTGATTCCGGCGAAGCACGGCGAGGGCCGCTTCCAGGCGGATGCGGAGACCGTGGAGCGCCTCGAAGGCGAAGGCCGCGTGGTCTTCCGCTACACGGATAACTTCAATGGCTCCATCAACGACATCGCCGGTATCACCAACGAGGCCGGCAACGTGGTGGGGCTCATGCCGCACCCGGAGCACGCCATCGATCTTCTCACCGGCCCGTCCACCGACGGTCTGGGTTTGTTTGTGTCCGCCCTCAAGGTCGTCGCTTAGTACGCGCCGACGGTTATAAGGAGAAACAATGACCGTACACAACGACACCGTCGAGCAGGCGGCCGCGCAGCCTGAGCTGGAGCAGCCCTACCGCGAGTTGGGCCTGAAGGATGACGAGTACGCGCACATCCGCGAGATCCTGGGCCGCCGCCCTACCGACGCCGAGCTGACCATGTACTCGGTGATGTGGTCGGAGCACTGTTCTTATAAGTCCTCCAAGACGCACCTGCGCTACTTCGGTGAGACCATGACTGAGGAAATGGGCTCCAAGATCCTAGCCGGCATCGGTGAGAACGCCGGCGTGGTGGACATCGGAGACGGCAACGCGGTGACCTTCCGCGTGGAAAGCCACAACCACCCGTCCTACGTGGAGCCGCACCAGGGAGCGGCCACGGGTGTCGGCGGCATCGTCCGCGACATCATGGCGATGGGCGCTCGCCCGATTGCCGTGATGGACCAGCTGCGCTTCGGCCCGGCTGATGCCCCCGACACCAAGCGCGTTTTGCCTGGCGTGGTTGGCGGTATTTCGCACTACGGTAACTGCTTGGGCCTGCCCAATATTGGCGGCGAAACTGTTTTTGACGAGTCCTATGCGGGCAACCCGCTGGTCAACGCGCTGTGCGTGGGCACGCTGAAGGTGGAGGACCTCAAGCTCGCTTTTGCCTCCGGTACCGGCAACAAGGTCATGCTCTTCGGCTCGCGCACCGGCCTCGATGGCATTGGTGGCGTGTCCGTGCTGGCCTCTGACACCTTCGAGGATGGCGCGGAGCGCAAGCTGCCGGCCGTTCAGGTGGGTGACCCGTTCGCGGAGAAAGTCCTCATCGAGTGCTGCCTGGAGCTGTACAAGTCCGGCATCGTCGTGGGCATCCAGGACTTGGGCGGCGCGGGCCTGGCGTGCGCCACCTCCGAGCTGGCCGCCGCCGGTGATGGCGGCATGGAGATCAACCTGGACAACGTCCCGCTGCGCGCAAAGGATATGACCGCCGCGGAGATCCTTGCCTCCGAGTCCCAGGAGCGCATGTGCGCCGTGGTGACCCCGGAGAACGTGGAAAAGTTCAAGGAGATCTGCGCGCATTGGGACGTCACCTGCGCCGAGATCGGTGAGGTTACCACCGGCAAGCACCTCATCATTCGCCATCAGGGCGAGGTCGTTGTGGATGCCCCGGCCGGCACTATCGCGGACGAGGCCCCAGTCTACGATCGCCCCTATGCCCGCCCGGAGTGGCAGGATGCGCTGCAGGAGTTCACGGGCGTCGAGAAGCAGGACCTCACCGTGGCGCTGAAGAAGCTCGTGGCCTCCCCGGCGCTGTGCTCCCGTGATTTCATCACCGAGCAGTATGACCGCTACGTGCGCGGCAACACCGTGCAGTCCCACCACGCGAACGCCGGTGTGCTGCGCATCGACGAGGAGACCGGCCGCGGTATCGCGGTATCGGCTGATGCTTCTGGGCGCTACACCAAGCTGGATCCGAACATGGGCACCCGCCTGGCGTTGGCGGAGGCCTACCGCAACGTCGCTGTGACCGGTGCACGCCCGGTCGCCATCACCAATTGCCTCAACTATGGTTCCCCGGAAAACCCGGACGTGATGTGGCAGTTCCGCGAGTCCGTGCATGGGCTTGCCGACGGCGCCGTGGAACTCGGCATCCCCGTCTCCGGCGGCAACGTCTCCTTCTACAACCAAACCGGCGAGGAGCCGATCTTGCCGACGCCCGTCGTGGGCGTCCTGGGCGTTATCGACGACGTCCACAAGTCCATCGGCAACGAGCTTGGTCTCGTGGAGGAGCCGGAGGTCCTCGTATTGCTGGGTGAGACCAAGGATGAATTTGGTGGCTCCATCTGGCAGCAGGTCAGCGCTCATGAGCAAGGAAATGAGTCGGAGAATGGTTTGAATGGTCTGCCGCCGCAGGTGGACCTGGCCAACGAGCAGCGCCTCGCGGACTTCTTCGTGGGCAACGAAGGCTTGACCGCTGCACACGACATCTCCGAGGGTGGCCTTGCCGTCACCGCATTCGAGATGGCCAAGCGCAGCGGTGTGGGCCTGAGCCTGGACCTGTCCAAGGTTCACGAGGATGCCTTCGTGGCAGCCTTCTCCGAGTCCGCCTCCCGCGTGCTCGTGGCGACGACCGCGGACCGCGTCGACATGCTGCTGCAGCGCGCTGAGGAGTGCGGTGTACCGGCCGTCGTCGTCGGCCAGACCACCGACAACGGTGAACTGGAACTCGGCGGCGAGTCCATCGCCGTTTCTGAGCTGCGTGAGGCCTGGGCTGCAATCCTGCCGGACCTCTTCGGCCACGCGGTCGGGGCAAACTCCGTGGTGGAGTAGGCCCCACTCACGCTGCTTGTCCCGCAGTTTCTAGAAGAAAAGCCCAGCTTCGGCTGGGCTTTTCTTTCCCCGAAGAGCCGCTTCGTAAGACCCACGAAACTCGCAACTGTTTGTTGCTTCAAAGGCATGAAAAGAACTTAAAGTGTCTTTTCATCCCAGTCGCTTTGAATTCCGATACTGGCTTTTTCAACAAGAGGATTCGTGAGGAAGTGCTGGTTTAATGATGCCACTACTTTGTCAGGCCAGGTAGTCCCAGGGGACACGGTTCGTAGCATATGCGCCATGACAATTAAAGCGCCGAATAGCTTTTCACTTTGAATCTCTGGCAGGAGGTAAAGGCTCCCATTGCTACGGATAACTTCAGTTGGAGCCGGAGCAAAAGAACGATTCCATAGCCTTCCATGGTGCGCACACGTATTCCGAATGATAGTTAGCTGCTCGAGCCAACTTGCCAGCGGATGTTTTTTCGTAAGTTTTTGCTTCTGATTCCTATTCAAACTAGCGAAGTCGATCTTTATATCCAGCGCTTCCGAAATCGATCGCTGATCGTTGGATCCTAAGCCTGCATAGAGCTTTGAAATATCCGAAAAATCGAGCACTTCAGCCACAACCCACATGGGATACTGTCCACCGTATTCATCAATGTAGTGCTTCACGGCGTCGTTCTTCTTTGCCCTCGCGAGTCGTCCATACGCTGTACTCAGCCACGACACGTGGTCGAAGTTTGGCCGAAAGTCGTCTGAGCGGAGGTAGAAAGTAGGATCATTGGGGTGTCGAGTACATAGCAGCTCGACGAGCTTGGTTCGCATCGCTACTTCGATTCGCTCCATTCCGTCATGGATCAGGGTGCGGAGTTTCCTATCGGCTTCATATAAGGAGATGACGTGCACAAAATCGGTACCATCGACGAAGTGACTTGAACGACTAGTTCCGTCTTCATTGAATTGTCTGGCTGGATACCAATAGGCAGAAAGTCGGTAGTAGCTAACGTGTGAAAACCATTGTTCAGCTAAAGCTTTGTCGATCTTCATGCCACGGCTTTGCAACCGAATAATATGCTCGTCAATGGTCGCTGCTGGCTTGAGCGATGAAGACATGGGAAGCCAATCTAGAGAGGGGACGAGTTGTTGTGGGGATCGGTTCGGCGGAACGGCGTAAATAGAGATCCAGCCCACTCCGAGTTTCCGAAGAGAAACCGGGCGGGCTGAACTATTAACCAGCATTTTACCGCAGGACCTTGAAATGCGTCAATCCCACTTTTCAGGTAGACGTGCACGTTGAAGGTCTAGTTGTTCATCCGAGGCTCTGTGAAATTAGGGTGCATCGGGGACATCGCCCGAAGTGAGGCGGCAACCTGTTATTACTTAAGCACCGATGGTGCGGGCGATGGTCTGGTCCCAGCTCAGCTTCATCTGGTGAGAGAAGAGGCCGAAGGTGTGCGAGCCTTGGGGGCTGAAGTAACGGTTCACGCGCACCCCGGCGTTGCGGGCGTTGCGGGTGAATTCCTCCGAGCAGTGGTTGGCCACCATCTCTATCGCGCGGGGCCCGAGCCACTGGCTGGGCTTGTTCGTGCCATCGATGGGGCCCGGGGTGCCGGAGGCCGAGCCCACGAAGACCTCGACGTCGCGAAGGCGGCCGGGATTAGCGTTGGGGTCGTGGTCGAACCACTGCGGGGAGCCCGGCAGGCCCCACGCGTTGAAGGAGGAGCCGCCGCCGTAGGCCATCATCGCGGTGGAAGTGGGGAAGCCAATCGCGCCGGAGCGCACCGGGCAGCCGGAGTAGGAGGCCGCGGCCTTGTAGCGCTGTGGGGCGTGGCCGGCGATGTCGAGTGCAGCACCGCCGGTGGAGGAAACACCACCAATGGCATCGCGGCCGGTGCCGTGGAATTCGGCGTCGATCAGCGGGGGCAACTCAGTGGTCATGTAGGTGTTCCACTTGTTGACGCCCAAGATGGGATCCTCGTTATCCCAATCGGTGTAGAGAGAATAGGCGCCGCCGAGTGGCATCACCACGTTGACGTTCTTGCCCACGGCCCATTGGCGAATATCGGTGTGCGTCATCCAGTTCATGCCCGCCTGGCCGCCCTCCACGCCGGGCAGCAGGTAGAAGGAGGGGCGCGGCTTATCGCCCTCGGGGAGCAGGACGTTATTGGAAATCACCGCACGGTTGGCCGGGGACCACACGTCCACCACCCAGTGGTTGCCGCCCATGTGGCGCTGTGAGGTGATGAAAGGCTCGTCGCCCAGCCAGGGCTGCGGGTTGGTCACGCGCGAGGAAACCTCGCCGATCGTGCTGGACTGAGCGGAAGCGGAGCCGACGCCTGCCGACGCCGCCCCCAGCGCCACCATGACGGCCGCGAGCAACGTCGCGGTGCGGCGAGGAACTGAGACATAGGAAAACACAAATAGTGAAGTTTACTTTGTCGGCGCCTTCGAACTGCACATAGCGGCAGAAAACCTGGCGGTAGCTTTCGCTTAGCCCTTGTCCGCTGCAGCGCCCCGCCGTATAGTTACGGGTACGTAAGTTTTGAGGGTGAATGCGTTATTCGCATGACCCTCATTTCAGACAAGGCAAGGGCCCTCACTATGAACGCACCCAGTGCTCACATATCCTCCCCGCAAGAGTTTCCAGTTGAAGACAGCTCTATGCGCGAACACAGCACGATGGAGCAGCTCATCCAGCGCACCTATTGGATGGCGGACCGTGGTCCGCGTCCACTGACGCGCGGCTGGGGCCATTTCTTTGCCGCGATTGCTTCCCTCATCGCATCGACCGTCCTCATTACCTTTGGGTGGATGACGTTGCCGTGGTGGCAGGGTCTCGCGGTGACGGTCTACGGCGTGGGAGTGGTGGGGCTCTTTACGGTCTCAGCCCTGTACCACCGCTGGCCGTGGGTATCGATGCGCGCGGTGCAATGGTGGCGGCGTGCTGACCACGCGACGATTTCTGTGTTTATCGCGGCGACGTACACGCCGCTGTGCGCCATCGTGCTGGAGCCGACGCAGGCGCTATGGATGCTAACTGCGGCGTGGGTGGGCGCCATCATGGGCGTGGTCTTGAATTTGGTGTGGATCAATCATCCGCGGTGGTTGGATGTGGTGGTCTACCTCGTCCTGGGCTGGCTCATTCTGCCGCTGCTGCCAAACCTGTGGCAGTCCGCGGGGCCGGCTGTAGTGTGGCTGCTGTTCGCAGGTGGGGTGGTGTACTCGCTGGGTGCGTTGATGTACGGCTTCAAGTGGCCGGGGCGTAATGCGCGCTGGTATGGCTACCACGAACACTTCCACACCGCGACGATCGCCGCGGCGGTGGTGCACATGGTAGCCATCTGGATGGTTGTGGCGGGCTAGCCCTATACAGGGCTAGCGTTGTGGGGCTATTTACTCGGCATCGGTGAGATCTTCGGCGAGGGGGAATTCGAGAGCGACGTCCTGGCACAGAACGCGCGCTGTCGTCGAGCCATTCCACTCGGGATCAAAGCCCACGGCGCGCAGGGCCTCGACGAGTTGCTCGCCGACCTTGATGGTTGCTTCTTCGTTTTCCTCCATCGCGGAGAAACCGAAGTACAGCTCGCCGTCGTAAATAACTCGGCTGATGTCCTGTCGGTGGCAGTAGGCATAGCCGCTGCGGCCTTCCTTCTCAGCGAGCTTGGAGCCTACCCAGACGCCGTCTGAGAGATCCCAGGCCTCGTTGAACGTGAAGGAGATATCGCGCTGAGCAAGCTCCTCGCGCAGGGCTTCGAGGCGCTTAACATCCTCCGACTTTTCTGTGACCAGCCGGCCGTATTCTGCGGCGACTTCGTCGATGATGGTGTCAAAATCCTCTGGATAAGGTTCCTCGTAGCTGGCCTCCCATTCGGAGGGGTCATCGAGGACTTCAATGTAGTCGTTGTGGATGTCCTGGCGAGATTCGCCGTGGCAGAGGCGCAATGCGATGTCATTGCGAAGCGGACTTGGCTCAAGGAGATCATCGGCGGGTGGGAAGGAACTGGAGAACATCGGATGCTGTGTGGTCATAGCTCAGAGAGTAACCAGCCCCTATCGCTACTTTCAGAAAACTAGGGAGGGCACCCCGCCAGATGGCGAAAGTGCCCTCACTATGCGTGGAGTGACTAGACGTGGAGCGGATCCACTCCGGCCTCGGTCAGCATCGGGATGTTGTGTACCTCAGGCGGAACGCCGAAGGCATCGACGAGCACGACGGACCACGGTGCCAGCGAATCCACGAGGTCGTTGATGGCGGCGCGGGCGGCCTTGATCCGGCCTGCCGGGATCAGGTTGTGTTCCTGGTACCAGCCCGCGTGCTGGACCAAGGTGTCGAAGACGAAGAGGTGGCGCAGCTGCTCAAAGACCTGGCGTGCCAGCGAACCTTCCTCAAGACGCTCCTCTGCCTCAATCATGGCCTGGACCAACAAGGTATCCACGCGGGCCCAGCCGGCGGCGATGAGGTGATCCTGGCACTGATCCACGATGGCGGCGGCCTGCACCTTATCGGCCTTGCGGGCCGGCTGGATGCGGCGCACGAGGGAGAAGAGGATGGACTGGGCACGGTCGTCGATCAGCTTGGCCTGGTAGGTGGCGTCGAAAAGCGAAGCTTCGGAGGGGTTCACGCGGTCCACCAGGCCTTGCAGACGGGTGGTGAACCCGTAGCGGCGACGAACCACATCGGTGGCGGTGGAGGCCGCGTATTTCACGGTGTCCCACGGGCTCATGTCATTCATCGCGCGGCCGTAGGCGGTGAGCAGGTTCTTGCCCACCATCTGGATGAGCACGGTGTTATCGCCCTCGAAAGTGGCGAAGACATCGGAGTCGGCACGGTAGGTAGTCAGGCGGTTCTCCGACATGTAGCCAGCGCCGCCACAAGCTTCGCGGCATTCCTGGATGGTGCGAGTGGCGTGCTGGGTCTGCGCAGTTTTGATGGCCGCGGCCAAGGATTCCATCTCGCGGGAGGCGAACTTCTGCTCTTCGGTCGGCTCCGTGACGGACCACGTGCCGGCCTCGTGCTGGTCGTTTTGCTCCTGGTAGCGCTCCAGAATCTGGTTGTAGAGCAGGTGCAGCGCGTACGTGCGGGCCAGCGGGATGAGCAAGCGGCGGCGGTGCTGACGGTGCTCGATGAGGCGCTTCTCAGCGCCGGTCGCGCCCTCAAACTGGCGGCGGCGGTTGGCGTAGCGGATGGCGATGTCCAGGGAGGCCTCGGTGGCTGCGCCCGCCGCACCGGAGACGCCGATGCGACCGCGGATAAGCGTACCCAGCATGGTGAAGAAGCGGGCATTCTTGGACTCGATGGGGGAGGTGTCCCTGCCATTTTCGTCCACATCGGCGAAGCGGTTGAGGAGGTTCTCGCGCGGCACGCGGACGTTGTCGAAGCGCAGGGTGCCATTGTCGACGCCCACCAAACCACCCTTGTGGCCATGATCGCCCAGGGTGACGCCTGGTAGCTCGTTGCCTTCTTCATCGCGGATAGGGACGATGATGGCGTGGACGCCGTGGGAGCGGCCATCGCTGTCCGGGGTAATGAGCTGGGTGAAGACGACGGCCGCACGGCCGTCCTTGGCGGCGTTGCCGATGTAGTTCTTCACCGCGGAATCGGAGGGGGTGTTGATGACGAACTCGTTGGTCTCCGGGTCGAAGGTGGCGGTGGTTTCCAGGGACTGCACGTCGGAGCCGTGGCCGCGCTCGGTCATAGCGAAGCAGCCTGGCAGCTCCAGGCTGGCGGCTTTCTTGACCCACTCGAGGTGGCGTTCGGTGCCGAGCTGATCCAGGGCGCCGCCCCACAGGCCCCACTGCACGCCGGACTTAATAGCCAGTGAACCATCAACCCAGGCTAGGCCCTCCAGGGTGAAGGTGGACAGGTTCGGCTTACCGGAACCGCCGTTGGCGCGGCGCAGGCCGTGGTTGAAACCGCCGAAGTCGCGGACCTTGGAGAGGTTGTCAAAGGTGTGCTGGCGCTGCTCCGCCATCGGCAGGTCCGGCTTCGGGAAGAGCGAAGGGTCGTTGAGGAAGGTGCGCAGCTCCTGGCGGAAGGCGGCGTGGGGGCCGTCGAGAAGCGCAGCCAGTTCGGTGGCCACTGAGGGCTTCGGGGTGGTGGGCAGGCGGTGCGGGCTGCGGGCCTCGGCCTTGGGGGCGTCGGTCGTGGCCTGGTTGTTGAGTTCTGGTGAGACGGATTTCGTGTCCGAGGAAGACTTGGTGAGTGGCATGGTGGGGGTCCTTTCTGGGGAGGGAAGTTTCTTAACGCTCGACGATGGCTGCAACACCCTGGCCGCCGGCCGCACAGATGGAGACGAGGGCGCGCCCACCACCGTTTTCTTCGAGAATCTTGGCGGTAGTGGCGAGGATGCGGGTGCCGGTGGCGGCGAAGGGGTGCCCAGCGGCAAGGGAGGAGCCCTTGACGTTGAGCTTGGCGCGGTCGATGGGGCCCAGCGCAGACTGCAGGCCGAGGCGCTCGCGGCAGTAGGTCTCGTCCTCCCATGCAGACAGGGTGGCGAGTACCTGGGACGCGAAGGCCTCGTGGACTTCGTAAAAGTCGAAGTCCTGGAGGGTCAGGTTGTTGCGCTCCAGCAGGCGCGGGACCGCGTAGGTCGGCGCCATGAGAAGCCCATCGGGGCCGTGGACAAAATCGACCGCCGCGGTCTCGGAATCGACGAGGAAGGCGCGGGGCTCGATATTGTGCTCGGCTGCCCACTCCTCGGAGCTCAGCAGGGCGACGGAGGCGCCGTCGGTCAGCGGTGTGGAATTGCCCGCGGTCATGGTGGCCTGCGTGCCGTGCTGTTCGGCATCGCGCTTGCCGAAGACCGGCTTGAGCTTGGCTAGGGCCTCCAGGGAGGAATCCGGGCGCAGGTTGGTATCGCGGTTGACGCCGAGGAATCCGGTGGTGAGGTCATCGAAGAAGCCCTCTTCCCAGGCCTGATGGAGGTTCTGGTGGGAGGCGAGTGCCAGCTCGTCCTGGGCTTCGCGGCTCACGTTCATTTCGCGGGCGGTGATGGCGGCGTGATCTCCCATGGACAATCCGGTGCGCGGCTCGCCGTTCTGCGGCTGCTCCGGGGCTAACTGCGAGGGTCGGATGGAACCGATGAGCTGGGCGCGCTGAGCGGCGGTCTTGGCGCGGGTGAGGTTGAGCAGCGTGCGGCGCAGGGTGTCATTGACGGCCAGCGGGGCATCCGAGGTGGTGTCCGTGCCTCCCGCGATGCCGGCGGAAATTCGGCCCTGGGCAATGGCATCGCCGACGTGGATAGCCGCCGCCAGGGAGGTGCAGCAGGCCTGCTGCACGTCAATAGCTGGGGTGGTCGAGTCGAGCGCGGAACCGAGGACCGACTCGCGAGTGAGGTTGAAATCGCGGGAGTGCTTGAGCACGGCACCCGCGGCGACGAGGCCGAGGCGTTCGTCGTGCAGCCCGTAGCGCGCCACGAGGCCGTCGAGCGCACTGGTGAGCATGTCTTGGTTGGACGCGTGAGCGTACTGCTTATTGGAGCGAGCAAAGGGAATGCGGTTGCCACCGAGGATGGCTACGCGGTGCGGGGGGTTGGTCATCAAAAACTCCTTCGCGAGTGGTCTGGTGCGAATCGCCCCAGTGGGAGAGGGTAGCAATCCCACCGCGCGTTTCGCATCACAACTAAGGTGATATTGTTAGTTCTATCACTCAATTAACGGGCCTTGCAACTAGCAAAATAATGCTCGCAAGGTTGTGAAGATCTCAGAAAGGAATGCGTCACCTTATGCCGCACGTCACCATTGCCGAGAAGCTCATCAACTCTCCGCTTGCCGCCAAAGCGGGTGTACCCCAGGGCCACCCCCTGCGTCGTCATAAAGTAGGCGAACCGGCGCTCGATGGCCCCATCGTCATTGGCGGCCAGGGACGCATCGCCGACTTTCTTCGCTCCCAGCTAGCCGTGGATTACCAGATCATCAACGCCTCTGCGGAGGCCCCGCGCGCCGCCCTCGTCTTCGATGCCACCGGCCTAGAGACCCCCGAGCAGTTGCGCGAGCTGTATGACTTCTTCAACCCACAGATGCGAAACCTCCTGCCGTGCGCACGCCTCGTGGTTGTCGGCACCACCCCGGAAGCTGCGGACACTATCGATGCCCGCATTGCCGCCCGCGCACTCGAAGGGTTCACCCGTTCCCTGGCCAAGGAAATGCGCAAGGGCGGCACCGTGAACCTGGTGTGGGTAGACCCTGCGGCCACCGCGGAGATGGAGTCCACCCTCCGCTTCTTCCTCTCCGGGAAGTCGGCCTTCGTGGATGGCCAGGTGGTCCGCGTGGGCGCGCAGAGTGAGGGTTCCCCCGCACGCGGCGGTGAGTCGCCGAAGTGGGAGAAGCCGCTCGACGGGCGCCTCGCGGTGGTCACCGGTGCTGCTCGCGGCATTGGCGCTACCATCGCCGAGGTGCTGGCCCGCGACGGTGCTAGCGTCATCTGTATCGACGTCCCGCAAGCTAGCGAACACCTGGCGAAGACCGCGAACAAGGTCAAAGGCACCGCGCTGCCTCTCGACGTCACTGATCCTCACGCGGCGGACAAGATTGCCCAGCATGCGCAGGAACGCCACGGACCGGCCCTCGACGTCATCGTCCACAACGCTGGAATCACCCGCGACAAGCTGCTGGCCAACATGAACGAGGGGCAGTGGGACGCTGTCCTTGCTGTTAACCTGCTGGCACCGGTACGCATTACCGAGAATCTCCTCGAATCCGGTGCCCTCGCACCGGGCGCGGCCGTAATTGGTGTGTCGTCCATGGCCGGTATTTCCGGCAACCGCGGCCAGACCAACTACGCCACGACGAAGGCAGGCATCATCGGGCTCGTTGACTCCTTGCGCTCCGTCTTGGCAGAGAACGGCTCCACCATCAACGCTGTTGCCCCCGGATTCATCGAAACCGCCATGACTGCGGCGATGCCGACCGGCCCGCGCGAAATCGGCCGCCGTCTGAACTCACTGCAGCAAGGTGGTTTGCCTGTCGACGTCGCGGAGACCGTCGCCTTCTTTGCTGCTTCGGCGTCCGCCGCGGTGAGCGGCAACACCGTCCGCGTGTGCGGCCAGAACCTCATGGGAGCATAAATGAACGTCATCACTGTCAACGAGATTCCTGATCTGCCCGCCCTTTACCGCTCCCTCATGGTGGGCGCGGTGCCCATCCCTGGGCTGGGGGCGGGCAAGCGCAAGGTTGAGGACCCGCAGACCGCGTACCGCGTCGACAGCGTGGGCGTCGACACCGAGCACCTGGCCCGCTACTGCCAGGCCACGGGCCTGCGCCTGAGCAACGAGCTGCCTGCTACCTATCTCTATGCGCTGGCCTTCCCGCTTGCCATCAAGGTGATGGCCGCCCAGGACTTTCCTTTCCCAGCCGTGGGCGTGGTGCATCTGTCCAACCGCATCGAGCAGAAACGCCCGCTGCGCGTCGACGAGCGTTGTAACATCGCCGTGCACGCGGAAAACCTGCGCCCGCACCGCAAAGGGTTGGTCATCGATATGGTGACCACTTACAGCGTTGACGGCGAGGAGATCTGGCGCCAGACTTCGGTTTTCCTAGGCCAGGGCGCGAAATTCACCAAGGACACCCCGCGGCAGGTGCGAACGCGCCCTGAAGCCGAGCGCTTCCTCGACTTCCCTGATGATGAGGCGGGAACGCCCACGGCAACGCTGCGCTTTAGTCCCGAGAGCACCCGCGTTTATGCCGCGGCATCCGGCGATAAGAACCCCATCCACGTCTCCACCGTGGGCGCCAAGCTCTTCGGTTTTCCCGCGCCCATCGCGCACGGCATGTATACGCACGCCCGGATGTTGTCGGTGCTCGACGGCACCCTTTCAAGTGCTGTACGCATCAGCGCGGACTTCTACAAGCCGGTTATTCTTCCAGCGACGACGGGCGTGTTTGTGGCTCCGAGTGTCGCCACAAACACTGAGATCGGAGCGCGCACCGTCACGTTGCGCAAAGCCAAGGATCCGAGCACCCTCCACGTGGCGTGTCGGGTTGAGCCGCTGAACTAGCTGCGGCCCCGCCCTAGTGATGGGGTGGAGGGCTGGCCTAGGTTAGTCCACGTGCTGGTGCTGTGGCGCCACCACCAGAGGCTTCGGGGAGTACTTGCCGCGCAGGCCGCGGAGAATACCGGCGTGCTCCCACAGGCGCTTGTCTTCTTCGGTGCGGGGGACAAACTGGCGGGCGGCGAGCGGCTGCCAGTCAGCGTCCATGCCCATGTAGGCCACAGTGGCGTGGATGGCGGTTTCTAGTTTCTCGCGGCCACCGCGCGGGTTACCCGCGCGGACGTGGATCGACATTTGCATCGAGCGGGTATCCGTGCGCATCATGCGGGCATCGACCTCGATGAGGTCTCCGATATGGATAGGCCGGTAGAAGCGAATGCCGCCGGCATAGACCGCCACTGTGTGCTCTCCTGACCACTCCATGGTGCAGGCAGCGCCGGCCTCATCAATCCATTCCATGGCCGTACCACCGTGGACATTGCCGCCCCAGTTGACGTCAGTGGGCTTAGCCAAGAAGCGGGTGACCATTCGAGGGGCATCGGAAGGGCCATCATAAGTCTGCTTTTCCATCTCCGCTTCGATGGCTTGGCGCAGCTCGATGCGGGATTCCGCGGCTTCCCACACACGCTGGTGCTCTACGGTGTCCGGAACCAGCGGCGGCACGGCGACCGACTTACCTGTTTCCGTGTCCTTGGCCACGAAGATGACGAGGCAGTCGCACGCGCGAGTAAAAATGCCATCGCGCGGGTCGGCGGAAAGCACCTCGTTGACGATGTGCATGGAGGAGCGCCCCGTCATCGCGATGCGCGAGCGCACCTCCACGAGGTGGCCTGAGGGGATGGGGCGCGTGAAGTGAATATGGCCCACGTAGGCAGTCACGCAGTAGGTACCGGACCATTGAACCGCGCACGCATAGGCGGCCTTATCGATCCATTCCAGGACGCGGCCGCCGCCGATGCCCTGGGCGCCGGCGATGGTGAGATCGGTGGGGGCGGCCATAAACCGCAGGGTGAGGGAAGGGGACTTCTCGTGGGGAACGGACTTCTTTTCTTCCGACGAGCTTGATGGCATGGTTGGTGACATGGATAACAAAGTATCAGGGAGCGTGGTGACCAGATGAAGAAGGCCGTTGATGCCGCCACGGCCCGCGCCGCCGTCGAAGCAGTGGCGGAGTGGATCCACGATCCTCAAGGGGCGGAAAAACCAGGTCGCGCTGCGCTTGCGGCCGCTACACGCACCACGGCCCGCCTGGTGGAGGCAGACGCGCCGGGCCACTCCGTGGAGCTGCGGGTCCCCCCATTCGTGGCAGTGCAGTGTATCGCCGGGCCTCGCCATACCCGGGGCACCCCTCCGAACGTGGTGGAGATGGATCCCCTGACGTGGCTGCAGCTGGCTACGGGTGCCATGGGGTGGGAGCAGGCGCTTGGCGACGGCCGTGTGGACGCCTCCGGCTCCCGTGCCCACGAGATTGCTGCCTACTTGCCCGTGATTCCGTTAGTTTTCACTGGCCGGAACGGCTAGGATTAGCGCCGTGGTAGCTGAACACGTCCAGAGCATAACTAAGCCCCTGTCGACGGATCCCAGCCTGGATCCCGAGCCCCGCGAAGAATGCGGAGTTTTCGGTGTCTGGGCACCAGGCGAAGAGGTTTCCAAGCTAACCTACTTCGGCCTCTTTGCCCTCCAACACCGCGGCCAGGAGGCCGCGGGCATCGCGGTGGGGGATGATGACCGCATCGTGGTCTTCAAAGACATGGGCCTAGTGTCCAATGTCTTCGATGAATCCATCCTGACCTCTCTGCACGGAAACGTGGCTGTTGGCCACACGCGGTACTCCACTGCGGGCGGCAAGGAATGGTCGAATGTGCAGCCGATGTTTGGGACGTCGCCCAGCGGCGTCGACATTGCACTCGGCCACAATGGAAACTTGGTGAATTACGTGGAGCTGCGCGCCGAGGCCGTGGAACGCGGGCTCATCAAGCCGCACGAAGAATCCGTCTCGGACTCCATGTGCCTGTCCATCTTGTTGGCGGATGGCGTCAGCGAAAATAATTCAGTCTTCGACTCGGCACTTCAGCTGTTGCCCAGGGTCAAGGGGGCATACTGCCTGACCTTTACCGACGGTCACACGCTGTATGCCGCCCGCGATCCGCACGGCGTGCGTCCGCTCGCCCTCGGCCGCCTTAGCACCGGCTGGGTGGTGGCGAGCGAGACCTGCGCCCTCGATATCGTGGGTGCGCAGTTCATCCGGGAGATCGAACCCGGCGAGCTCGTCGCTATTGATGAGACCGGTATTCGCTCCGAGCGCTTCGCGGAGACCAAGCGCCACGGCTGCGTCTTCGAATACGTCTACCTGGCGCGGCCGGATACAAACATCAAAGGCCGCTCCGTCAATGCCACGCGTGTGGAAATTGGGCGTCGCCTAGCGCGCCAGTACCCAGCGCCCGACGCGGACATGGTGATCCCCGTTCCCGAGTCCGGCAACCCGGCCGCCGTGGGCTATGCCCGCGAATCTGGGCTGACCTTTGCACATGGCTTGGTCAAGAATTCCTACGTGGGCCGCACCTTTATCCAGCCCACGCAGTCTCAACGCCAGATGGGCATCCGCCTCAAGCTCAACCCGTTGCGGGAGGTCATTGACGGCAAGTCCATCGTGGTGGTGGATGATTCGATCGTCCGCGGCAACACGCAGCGCGCCCTGATCCGGATGTTGCGGGAAGCCGGCGCTGCCGAGGTCCACGTGCGCATCGCCTCCCCGCCGGTAAAGTGGCCGTGCTTCTACGGCATCGACTTCGCCTCCCCGGGTGAACTGATTGCTAATGCCAACCCCTCCGATGACCCGGAGGAAGTGGCGCAGACCATCTGCACGGCAATCGGTGCAGATTCGCTGGGCTTCGTCTCCACCGATGAGATGGTGGCGGCCACCGAGCAGCCCCGCAGCGAATTGTGCTGTGCCTGCTTCGATGGCGAGTACCCGCTTGGACTGCCCGCCGGAAACCCCAATGCTGAGGCCGTGCGTACCCTGCAGGGCTCGACGACAACTAACGATTAAGGACTAAGTCACTCATGAGCGAGAACACGTATGCTGCCGCCGGCGTCAACATTGAGGAAGGCGACCGCGCAGTTGAGCTAATCACCCCGCACGCCAAGCGTGCCTCCCGCCCGGAGGTCATGGGCGGGCTGGGCGGTTTCGCCGGCCTGTTTAAGCTGGGCGAGTACAAGGAGCCGGTCCTCGCGGCCGGGTCAGACGGCGTGGGCACCAAGCTGGCCGTGGCTCAAGCCATGGATAAGCACGACACCATCGGCATTGACCTGGTTGCAATGTGTGTTGATGACCTCGTCGTGTGCGGCGCCGAGCCGCTCTTCCTCCAGGACTACATCGCCGTGGGCGAGGTTGTTCCGGAAAAGGTCGCGGACATTGTCAAGGGCATTGCTGAGGGCTGCGTGCAGGCAGGTGCAGCGCTGCTGGGCGGCGAGACCGCTGAGCACCCAGGCGTCATGGGCAAGGATGAGTACGATGTTTCCGCCACCGCCGTCGGTGTGGTGGAGGCCGATGAGCTCCTCGGCCCCGACAAGGTACGTGACGGCGACGTCCTTATCGCTATGAAGTCCTCTGGCCTGCACTCCAACGGCTACTCCTTGGCGCGCTACGTGCTGCTGGAGCAGGCCGGTCTGCCGCTCGATGGCTACATGGAAGACTTGGGCCGCACCCTCGGTGAGGAGCTTTTGGAGCCTACCCGCATCTACGCCAAGGACTGCCTGGCGCTGGTATCTGAGTGCGCGGTGTCGACCTTCTGCCACGTCACCGGCGGTGGCCTCGCGGGCAACCTCGAGCGCGTGATCCCAGAGGGCCTGACCGCTGAGGTTAATCGCTCGACGTGGACTCCGGGCCAGATCTTCAAGACCATCTCCTCCGTGGGCAAGGTTGCCCTCGAGGAAATGGAGAAGACGTTCAACATGGGCGTTGGCATGATCGCCGTCGTTGCGCCGGAGGATCGCGAGCGCGCGTTGGCCATGATGACCGCCCGCCACGTTGAGGCATGGGAGCTGGGCACCGTCCGTGTCGCCGAAGAAGGCGAGCCGCGCGTCCTCATGACCGGCGAGCACCCAGGGTTCTAGGTTCTGAAGAAAAGGAACAGGGCCGGAGGCGCCCCTCACTAAGAGGGGAGGCATCTCCGGCCCTTCGCTTACGTGCTGTGCATGTACAGAATGGGGAAGTGATTCGCGCGCTTAGCGCTCCTCGGAATCATCCTCATCCCACTCGTCCGAGTCCCAGCGATCCGCATAGTCCTCGTAATCCGCGTACTCCGAGTATTGATCCTCGTCCTCATCGCTGGAGCGCTTGGAGTTCTGTGAGGCGAGTTCACGCTGGAGCGAATCCAGATCCATCTCGGGCGAATTGTACTTCAGCTGGCGTGCAACTTTGGTCTGCTTTGCCTTGGCGCGTCCGCGTCCCATGTGCATGACCCCCTTGAGGTGTGTAGGGCGGTCCAGGGATTCTTGGCCGCCCCATCGTCTTAGTCAGATATGTGTATGTTCCTGTAAGACACCATAGCCTGTGTGACGAAAAAATTCCGAACTACCCCCTAGCGGTGTGCTGAAAAGTGCTCCACCCTGCGGCAAATAGTCCATTGTGTAATGTGCCACTATTTTCCGCGCAGGCGATCCACAGCGGCACGGCCGGCCTTCGGGCCTTCATCGGCAGGGATGGAATCCGGCTCGATCGATGCTGCTACCGGACCAATGGCCAGCTCTCCATGGTCGAGGGCGCTGCGCTTTACTAGACCAAGCGCGATGGGGCCATACTCACAGTCCTCCACCACGGTGCCGAGCCTGCCCACGCGACGCCCGCCCGACGTGATGTCCGCTCCGCTCTTCGGTTGCTCCGGGGCGGAGCCGTCGAGGTAGAGCAGCACCAATAAACGGGGAGAGCGCCCAAGGTTTTCTACGCGCGCGACGGTCTCCTGCCCGCGGTAGCAGCCCTTGTCCAAGTGAACGAACGCGGGCTGCTCCTCGCTGCGCCGGATCCAATGCGGAACCTCGTGGGCGATAGTCTTTGCATCGAGATCTGCGGCTAGTTCGGGCTCGCGTGCCCGCACGCGCTCGGCGGTAAAAGCCATGAGCCCCGCTAAGCTTCCGCCCTGGGCCTCCAACTCTTGCACCGCTGCGTCTAGTTTGTCCCGCGGCACGAGGAAGTCCTGGCGCGGGTAGCCCGGCCAGTGCACGGGCCTCTCCACCAGGGCCGTAGAAGGTTTGTCCAGCGCTTGACCGAGGACGCTGATGACCGCCACGTCTACTTCCTCTACGGTGACCTGGGACCAGAACACCATGGCGGTGAGGAAATCTCGCAAAGACTCGAACTGCGCCGCCGGCACATCGAGGTAGAAGGTTTTCCCGTCGAAAGATAGATCCATGTGGTGCAGGACGTGGCCCTGAATATTGAGGTCAAGGGCACCTGCGGAAAAGCCGGCGTCCACGTCATCGAGCTTTTGACTCAGGAGGTTATTCAGGAAGGCTCGGGCATCGGGCCCAGAAACCGCGATGACGCGGCGATGGGAGCGGTCGATGACGGCTGAACCTGTTTCCACCGCGCGCTGCTCGACGAGGGGGTTGCCGTAGTGCCAGGGGACCCCGGAGACATCGACGAGCGTGGTGCCCTGGAACTCAGCGGCTCCGGGCCGGGAAAGAAGTGGCGAAGAGTAACTCACGCCCTCCGATGGTAGGGCATAATCGGGGCTATGAGCCTTCAGCGCAGAAAAGAGCCGGTCATCTACGTCGTGGAGCCGTTTGGGGGATCGGTGCGGCGCCACATGCCGAACCTACCGTTGGTCTACTGGGATGATGCCGCGGTCACGCGCGGAGACGGGATTTTTGAATCCCTTCTAGTGCGTGATGGCAAGGCGGCGAACCTTCACCGCCACGCGGAGCGCTTCCGACACTCCGCCCAGGCTCTGAATTTGCCGGAGCCGCCGATGCACAAGTGGGAGGAAGCCACCGCGCTGGCTATCGCCGATTTTTATGGCCCCGCCGGCGCGGGGGACACGGGTGAATCGCCGCTCGAAGCCAAGTGCACGTGGACCTATACCCGCGGCCGGGCCTCCACCGGGGTGCCCACGGCCTGGGTCGCGGTTCAGGAAATCCCGGAGGATGTGGTGGCGCAGCGTGCGAAGGGCGTCAAGGTCATGAGTACGCCGCGATTGTGGCAGGTGGCGGAGGAGCTGCCGGCCAAGACGTTGAACTATGCGGCAACCATGGCCACACTGCGGCTGGCCCGCGAGCGCGGATTTGATGATGTGATCTTTACCGACCCCGACACGGGGCAGGTCTTGGAGGGGGCTACCTCAACCGTGGTGGCGGTTAAGGGAACCAAGCTGCGCACCCCCGCGGGTAAGGGGATACTCCCCGGAACCACGCAGGCCGCGCTGTTTGAATACGCCTCAGAACAGGGATATCGCTGCAAGGCGAAGGAGCTCAACCTGAGCTACCTCGAGGAGGCTGACTCGGTGTGGCTGGTCTCCTCGGTGCGCACAGCGGTGCGGGTGACGCGCCTCGATGACACGAAGCTCAAGGCGCCGGCGAACGCAGAAGAAATACGCGCGCTGATCGACGTCGCCCTGGCCCGCTAGATTCCCTTATGCGGCTAGCTCGCCTGCTAGCTAGCCTGCCACACGGGTGAGCTCGGCGGACATGAAGGGGCGCATCTCGCCGTCGACAAGCCGCTCATCGACCCAGCCCAAGTTGTTGTTCGGCATCAGGCCGTACATGCGCTTGCCGGGGCCGAGGTTGGCGGGGCCTGTCTCCGTCACCATGGTGGAGGCGGACTCCAGCTGCCAAGCGCGCTCGTTGAACAGGGAGCCGTAGAAGATCTCGTTGACACCATTGGAGGAGGTGTAGGTCATCTCAATCTCGTCCTTGAGAGAGATGCGCCAGAATCCGGATTCGCGCACGTCCGGGCCCGCCGGGTTGCCCTCGGAATCGATCTTCCAGGTGCGGGAGGTGTAGGTCAGGTAGTTCTCACCGTCGTGGGCGATGATGAGCTGCTGGCCAAAGGCGTACTGCTCGCCGTCGGCGCTGTGGGCCTGGCCTTCGCCCTGCCACACGCCGACGAGGGGGAGAAGCCCCAAGAGTCCATCGTGCAGCGACGGACCCTGACGCAGGTTTGCCGTCTCATCGGGCAAAGGATTCTCTGCTACATCAACGGTGGGGATGTTGCGGGAGGCAGCATCCTTCCATGCTTCCGCGGCTTGGTTGACGGCTGCGTTGCCATCAATCTTGCCGTTCTCCGGCTGGGTGTTTTCCGGGTGATTCTCATTATTCGTCTGTTCGCTCATGCTGCCCCAGCGTAGTCGTGGGGGCGCCGCGGAAACCACTAGGCTCCAGTAGTCTAGGGGGTCATGCGCGCATTGCTGATCTCAAACCCGAACTCCACGAGCCAGAATTCGGCCCTTTTCCGTGAGGTTCTGCCCGTCATTCGGGACGTGGAGGGGCTGCAGCTGCTTGCTCGCTTTACGCATTATCCGGGGCACGCGGAGGATATAGTGCGGGGCATGACCAGGGAAGACTTCGATGTCATCTTGGTTTTCGGGGGAGATGGCACGGTGAACGAAATTGTGAACGGGCTGTTGGGCCCCGCAGATTCCGCGGAACGTCCCAGCCCCCAGGACATTCCGGCTCTCGCGGTGATTCCCACGGGCTCCGCCAACGTCTTCGTCCGCGCCCTCGGCTTCCCCAATACTCCAGTCGAGGCAGCACACGTGCTGGCTCGGATGCTGGAACGCAATACGCGCCGCACCGTGTCCTTGGGGGTGTGGAATGACCGGTGGTTCGCGGTCAACGCTGGTTTCGGATTGGATGCCGACGTGCTCGCTCGCGTGGACCGTGCTCGGGAAATGGGCTTTGCAGCTACCCCGTTGCGCTATTTGGCCGTGGCCTTTCAGGCCTATCAGCGCGCCCGCATTCGCCCACCGCGCATTAGCGTGCGTGCGCGCTCCGGCTCGGGAGACACCTTCTCGGCTGATGACGTGCCCGTCATGTTCACCTCGAATACCAACCCGTGGACCTTCCTCGGACCGCTGCCGGTGGTGACGAATCCGCGCAACTCTTTCGACCAAGGCCTTGGCCTCTTCGGGGTGTCAGACCTCGGTGGCATTGATGGTCTTGTGGGCGTGCTCCACCTCTTTGGCGTGGATCACCGCCACTGGCTGAATAAGGTCACGGATGCCCGAACGCTGCACTTTGAGGATGCCGTCGAGGTGGATTTGGTGTGCCCGAAGCCGCACCGCTTCCAGGCAGACGGAGAGTCGGAGGGAACCTTCACGGAGGTGCATCTGGAATCGGAGGCGGACGCGTTGGAAGTCTTCGCTCCTACCGATCCGGCCCCGCCCATACACCGCAACGTCCGCAGGATCCTGCGCGACCTCGTTCGCATCAACTAGTTTTGGCGCCAACTCGGCGGCGTCGTCGGTGCGCTGCCTACTTCGTTGGCGGTGTCCTGTGCCTTTTGCGCTGCATCCTCGACGGCCTTTTCCTCCGATCCATCGATTTCGAGAGGGGAGAGCTGCGCCGTCTTCAAAGTGATGTTGCGGCGCTGCACCTCGAACGTAATGGAACCGCCGTGCAGCTTCACGGAGGTGGCCTGGGCAGGCAACGGTAGTTGACGGGTATCCAAGACCAACCCGAATGCTTTCTTGAGGCGCTCATCATCGGTCCCGTAGACGCTCATGCGAAATTCCGGCCCAACGAGGCGCAACGTTACCGTCGCCGTGGACTTGGTGGTGTCTCCCGGCAGCGTGCCGGTGAGCTCCGCTTCGGCAGACGGGCCGCCGGTGGGGGACATGTCATCTGGGTTGGCGATGGATAGGTCCGTAATGCCCAGCAGGCGGCCGAGGGCTACTCCGTCGATGCTAATGCTGCGCGTGTAAGTGGAGACCGGTGCACCTTCTAGGTCCCCGCTGAAGAGCTGTTCGGGACGAATGGTGATATCGCGCAGCGTCGTGGAGGCGTTGACCATCCCGAGCTTGGGCACCTCCACGTCGGAGGAGTTGACCTCGAGGTAAGGAACCTCTTTGGTCAGAGCGCCGAGGGTAAAAGGAACGCCGCCGATATACACATTGGGGCTATTTTCCAGCTGGGAACTGGCTTTCGCCTTCTGTGCCACGGTGTGCTCGGCATGCATCGCCACCGCGGAATCCGCCAGCCATGCGGTCAGAACCACTCCCGCGACGGCGGCGAGTCGGACGACGGGGCGGCTGAGGTAGATGACGGTCACCCTTCTATTACTACCGCACGTAAGCTGGGAAACATGAATATTGGGACCCTTACCCTGCCGCAGAATCCGGATTTGGCACAGCGCGTGGAGGAGCTGGCCACACGCGCCGAAACGCACGATGGTTATGCGCCGTTCTCCGAGCAGTTTGTGGTCGGCCTGCGAGATGGTCGCCTTGGGCACCGCCACCTGCTCGCACTTGAAGACGGTGAGATAACAGGTGTGGCTGCCGTCGAAGGGCAGACGGTAGAGCTCGTCGTCGACGTCGAACACCGCGGGCGCGGGGTGGGGCAGGCGCTTGTCGACGCCCTCCCAACCTCCCCCCAGATCTGGGCTCATGGCAACCTCCCGGCCGCCCAGGCGCTGGCGAAGCGCAATGGGATGGACGTCGTCAGGCGCCTGCTCGTCATGGCGATTGAGGGACGGGACCTACGCGCGGCGGAGGAAGCGTCCGCAAAGGTCGAAGGCCTAGAGATCTGCACGTACACGGAGTCGGTCGAGCGTTTCGGGCGCGAGTACGTCGAGGCGGAGTGGTTACGAGCCAACAACGAGGCTTTTTCCTGGCACCCAGAGCAAGGTGGGTGGGACCTAGAGCGCCTACACCGTGGGATGGAAGCCGAATGGTTCGATCCGGCCGACGTGCTCTTCCTGTGGGATTCGCACGGTGGTGAGCACAGTGCCCCAACAATGGCCGGCTTTCACTGGCTGAAATGGCATGAGGAGGACATCCCAGCCTTCGGTGAGGTCTATGTTGTGGGGCTGAGCGAGGCCTATCGCGGGCGCGGGCTCGGCGGCCCGTTGCTCACCGCTGGCTTGCAGCGCATGGTGGCTAAAGGAGCGGACAAGGTCATCTTGTACGTCGAGGCGGACAATGAGCCGGCAGTAAAGGCCTATGAGAAGCTCGGCTTTGGTACTGCGGAGGAGCACTGCGTCTGGGCGAAAAGTGACTAGTCTCACCGCCTTTTGGTACAAGTTAACCGATTGTTCACCTCTTGATCCCTGTGGGGTTAACCCTCCCCATATAGCTTTACTTCCCGTGAGTTAATCGCGCTTGCCTTTGGAGAGGGTAGGGGGCGATTTCCTCGAAAAATCATTCTCTTGTATCCGTACCGGAAAGGTTCCCCGTGATTCGCAACTTCAAGCGCACTGCCGCTATCTTCGGCATCGTCGCCGCCACCTCCACCGCTCTCGTTGCCTGCTCCGAGTCCAACGAGTCTGATTCCGCCGATGGCGGCTCCGACTCCGTAGAGGTCTCCGGTGACCTCTCTGGTGAGGGCGCTTCCTCCCAGAAGTCCGCAATGTCCGTCTTCGAGAAGGCCTTCCTGAACGAGTACCCGGATGCTAACTTCTCCTACACCTCCTCCGGTTCCGGCGCTGGTGTGAAGGCCTTCAACGGTGGCACCGTTGACTTCGCTGGTTCCGACTCCGCCCTGAAGGAGGACAAGGGTGAGGTTGAGGCTGCTAAGGAGCGTTGCGACGGCAACGACGCATGGCACCTGCCGACCACCATCGGCCCGGTTGCTATCGCCTACAACCTGGGTGACACCGAGGTCAACCTCTCCACCGACACCCTGGCCAAGATCTTCAAGGGCGAGATCACCAAGTGGAATGATGACGCCATCAAGGCTGAGAACGAGGGCACCGACCTGCCGGACAAGAACATCACCGTTATCTTCCGCTCTGATGAGTCCGGTACCTCCGACAACTTCCAGAAGTTCCTGACCGCCGCTACCGGCAACTGGGACAGCGAGGGCAAGCAGTTCCCGGATGCTGTTGGTGAGGGCGCTAACGGTTCCTCCGGTGTGGCTGACCAGGTCGCTTCCATCGAGGGTGCTATCACCTACGTTGAAGCTGGCTACGCTCACCAGAAGGAAGCCGATGGCGTCAAGATTGCCAAGATTGACTTCGGCAACGGCCCGGTTGAGCTCAACGCTGAGTCCGTCGGTGTTGCTCTGGACCACCTTGCTTTCAAGGACACCGGCTCCGAGCACAACATGGTTGTTGACTCCGACAAGCTCTTTGCTTCCAACGACGAGGGCGCCTACCCGCTCATCCTGACCACTTACAACATCGTCTGCTCTGCTGGCTACGATGAGGAAACCTCCGCTCTGGTGAAGGCATTCTTCAACACCGTTCTGGACAACCAGAATGACGAGCTGGAGAACGCAGGCTTCATCCCGGTTGCTGGTGACCACCTCGAGCGCCTGAAGGCAGCTGTCGACGCTATCCAGTAAGCGCCGCTGACTGCGGGCCTTAGTTCCGTAGTTGCCGTTTACATACACACTTCCGCCCCCAATCCGCCGTTAACGAGCGCTTTGGGGGCGGTAGCGTGTCCCGCATTTTTCATTGATCCCGTTGAAAAGGATTCCCTAGTCTCATGGCAGACAATAATCTCACCACAGCGTCATCCACGAAGGAGGATGCCGTTTCGGCGATCCGTCCCAGCGCGCATGCATCCACCGCTGATGCTGCCCCTACTCCGGCCGTTAAAACGGGTGTCAAGCGCCCGGGCGATCGTGTCTTTGAATTCCTGTCCACTGCGTCCGCCACGCTAATCACGGTGATGATCGCTGCCATCGCAGTCTTCCTTGTGTGGCAAGCGGTCCCTTCCCTTGCCGTCAACGAGGGCGGCATCGTAGGTTTCTTCACCTACGGTGAGCGTTGGGAAACCACCGATACCGACGCAATGAAGTTCGGTATTCCGACCATGTTCGGCCACACCGTGCTGATTTCCATCGTGGCTCTCATCATCGCGATGCCGGTAGCACTCGGTATTGCTATCTTCTTGTCCAACTACGCACCAGCCAAGCTGGTGAAGCCGCTGGGCTTCCTCGTCGACATGCTCGCTGCCGTGCCGTCCATCGTGTACGGCCTGTGGGGCTGGCAGGTTCTCGGCCCCGCATTGTCCGGCTTCTACACGTGGCTGCACTCCTGGGCAGGTGGCTTCTTCCTGTTCAAGGTCTATGACAACTCCC
>NZ_KV821930.1:0-11659 GCF_001815785.1 Corynebacterium sp. HMSC056F09 | reverse complement strand
GCACTTTGCGACGGGCCGCAACGTCCTCACCGGTGGCATCGTGCTGGCAGTGATGATCCTGCCGATTATCGCCGCTACCGCCCGCGAGGTCTTCGTGCAGACCCCTCCGGGCCAGATCGAGTCTGCCTTGGCACTCGGCGCCACCCGCTGGGAAGTTATTCGCATGACGGTCCTTCCCTTCGGTATGTCCGGCTATATTGCCGGCTCGATGCTGGGCCTGGGCCGCGCGCTGGGTGAGACCATGGCGCTGTACATGGTTGTCTCCCCGTTGGTCGACTTCCGCTTCTCGCTGTTCGATGGCGGTACCACCTTCGCCACCGCCATCGCCTTGGCGGCCGCGGAGTTCGGTAATGAGATGCGTGCCGGCGCCTACATCGCTGCAGGCCTCATGCTGTTCCTTCTGACCTTCGTGGTCAACGCAATTGCCCGTTCCATCGTGAAGAGCAAGTAAGGAGGGAACAGAGATGACTACGACTACAACCTCTAACTCTGTCCCGGCTTCTTCCGGCCCGACCTTCCTGGATATTTCCTCGAGCCGTAAGACCACCAACAACATCGCCACCGCTCTCGTGTGGGCGACGATGATCATCGCCATGATTCCGCTGCTGTGGGTCCTCTTCGAGCTCATTGTTCGCGGTTCCGGGGCTGTCCTGAGCCCCGAGTGGTGGACCGAATCCCAGCGCGGCATCTTGGATACTGAAGCCGGCGGTGGTGCACTGCACGCCATCATCGGTACGTTCGTTCAGACCATCATCGCGACCGTTATTTCGGTTCCGATTGGTATTTTTACCGCGATTTACCTTGTGGAGTACTCCCGCGGTGGCCCCCTGAGCCGCCTCACCACCTTCATGGTGGACATTCTGTCCGGTGTGCCCTCCATCGTGGCCGCACTGTTCATCTTCGCCATGTGGATTACGCTGTTCGGCTTCAAGCGCTCCGGTATGGCCGTGGCGCTGTCCTTGGTACTCCTGATGATTCCAATTGTGGTTCGCAATACTGAGGAGATGCTCCGTGTGGTCCCCATGGATCTGCGTGAGGCTTCCTATGCCCTAGGTGTACCGAAGTGGAAGACCATCGCCCGCATTGTTCTGCCGACCGCTCTTTCCGGCATCGTCACCGGCATCATGCTCGCCGTGGCCCGCATCATGGGTGAGTCCGCGCCGGTGCTGGTGTTGGTGGGCTCTACGTCCTCCATCAACTGGGATGCGCTCAAGGGCGCGCAGTCCTCGCTGCCGCTGATGATGCTGGATATGTACAAGTCCGGTGCTGATCCGGCTGTCTTGGACAAGCTGTGGGGCGCCGCCCTCACGTTGGTTGTCCTCATCGCGATTCTCAATATCGGCGCGCGCGTCGTTTCGGCGAAATTCTCCGTCAAGAAGTAACCGTATTCACTTTCCACCTACCCCCAATAGGAGCACTACTCATGTCCAAGCTTGAGCTCAACGACGTGAACATCTACTACGGTGACTTCCACGCCGTACAGAATGTCAACATGCAAATTCCGGCGAAGGCCGTCACCGCCTTCATCGGCCCCTCCGGCTGCGGTAAGTCCACCGTTCTGCGCACCCTGAACCGTATGCACGAGGTCATCCCCGGTGCCTACGTCAAGGGTGAGATCCTCTTGGATGGACAGAACATCTACGGCTCCAAGGTTGACCCGGTGTCCGTCCGCAACACCATCGGCATGGTATTCCAGAAGGCCAACCCGTTCCCGACCATGTCCATCGAGGACAACGTTGTCGCCGGCCTGAAGCTGTCCGGTGAGAAGAACAAGAAGAAGCTCAAGGAAGTCGCCGAGAAGTCCCTGCGCGGCGCTAACCTCTGGGACGAGGTGAAGGACCGCCTGGATAAGCCGGGCGGCGGCTTGTCTGGTGGTCAGCAGCAGCGCCTGTGCATCGCCCGTGCGATTGCCGTGGAGCCGGAGGTTCTCCTCATGGATGAGCCGTGCTCGGCGCTGGACCCGATTTCTACCCTGGCTGTTGAGGACCTCATCCACGAGCTGAAGGAAAACTTCACCATCGTTATCGTGACCCACAACATGCAGCAGGCAGCCCGCGTGTCCGATAAGACTGGTTTCTTCTCTCTAGAGGCCACCGGCAAGCCGGGCCACCTCGTCGAGTTCGATGACACCACCAAGATCTTCGAAAACCCGTCCAAGAAGGACACCGAGGATTACATCTCTGGCCGCTTCGGCTAAATGCCACTAGTGCCCAAAGCCGGCGCCCTCTCTCACCTGTTTAAGGTCTAGGAGAGGCGCCGGCTTTCTTGTGCTTCGGATCGAGCCGGGTGGATCACCCACGCCCACACGCCTGCCTAGTTGCGGAATTGGCGCTCGAGCTCCGCCATGCGGGCTTCCATCTCGGCGTCGCGCTGCTCCTGGTCGCGCTTGCGCATATAGCGATCCGGGTCCAAGCCCGTGGCCAGGTAGATGATGCGCCCGGCAGCGGCGGCACAATGATCTGCGAATCGCTCGTAGTAGCGTGACAGCTGCGAAGTCTCCACGGCTTGGCGCACCGTTCCCTTCCACTCCCGCTGGGTCAGCATGCGCAGCAGGTGATGGTTGATGTCATCCACGGCATCGTCATCTTCGGTCAGGCGCAGCGCGAGCTCCGGATCGCGGGTGATGAGGATGTCTTTGAGCCCTGCAGACATGTCGAGGACGAGGCGGGTGTACTCCTCGAAATAGCCCATGATTTCTGCCGGTACAACCGGCTCTGGGTGGCGGCGACGCGCGCTCGTTGCAATGTGCTGGGATAGGCGGCCCATGCGGTAGAAATCTTCCACAATATAGATGGAGGAGATCACTTGGCGTAAGTCCTTGGCCATGGGGTTCTCCAAGGCCAGAAGGGACACCGCACGGTCTTCACAGCGCGTGCGGACCTCATCCAGTTCATCGCGCAGCGACACGGCCTCCTCAGCTGGTTGCAGGGAAGCCTCGATTAATGCCTGGGAGGCAAGAGTCATCAACCTATGGACGGTCGTGCTCATGATGATCAGATCATGGGCAAAGTTATCCAACTGTTCACGGTAAGCTGCGCGCATGCCACGTACTTTAGCCCAACTATTGGTCTAGTGCCTGTCGGGCAACACGATCAAGGCAGGTTCTGCCCCTAGCCTCCGGAGTGCATGATCTCCGCGCCTTCCGGAACCGTGGCATCCTCCGGATCATCGAGCCACCCTTCGGGCAGGACCACCTTGGCGGGTGAACCCTGGCGGCCGCGGGCGCCATCGGCGTCGTCGGCAAGCGCGGGCGAGTCGGTCCACGGCGCCAATAGCTCGCGCAGATCCTCCAAGGAATTGACGCGAGAAAGCCCCGCGCGTACCTGGCCGCCCACCGGAAAGCCTCGGAGGTACCACCCAATGTGCTTGCGAATATCGCGGCTGGCCTGGCGCTCGCCTTCGTGCTGTGTCAGCAGTTCGGCGTGGCGAATCATAATCTGCGTGACTTCCCCCAAAGTGGGCTCCGGCGGCACCGGCTCACCCCGCAGGTGGGCGGAGAGCTCCGCGAAGAGCCAGGGGCGGCCCAAACAGCCGCGGCCTACGACGACGCCGTCACATCCCGTTTGCTCCATCATGTCGTGCGCATCGGTTGCCTTGAAGATATCGCCGTTACCCAAGACGGGAATGCCAGTATCCGCTAGGTGTTCCTTGAGGCGGGCAATCTCACCCCAGTCGGCGTGGCCGGAGTAGCGTTGCGCCGCCGTGCGACCATGGAGAGCGACGGCCGCGGCACCCTCAGCAACGGCGATCCGGCCGGCGTCGAGGTGCGTTTTGTGCTCGTCATCGATGCCGACGCGCATCTTGACGGTGACTGGAATGTCCGTGCCCTCCGTGGCTTTGACGGCCGCAGCGACAATGTTGCCAAACAAACGGCGCTTATAGGGCAGGGCAGAACCACCGCCGCGGCGCGTGACCTTGGGAACCGGGCAGCCGAAGTTCATGTCGATGTGGTCTGCGAGGTTCTCGTCCACGATCATTTTGGCCGCCTTGTACGTGTACTCCGGATCGACGGTGTACAGCTGCAGTGAACGCGGCTGTTCTTGGGGGTCAAACGTGGTCATGTGCAAGGTCTTTGGGTTGCGCTCAACGAGGGCGCGTGCGGTGACCATTTCACACACGTAGAGGCCGGAGACGGTTCCGGTCTTCGCTATCTCTTGCTCGCGGCACAGCACGCGAAAGGCCACGTTGGTCACGCCCGCCATAGGGGCGAGGACAACGGGGGAGTTGAGCTGGATGTTTCCGATAGCAAGAGTCACGCCGCCAATTGTGCGCGGAACAAGCCTAGGGTGGCAAATTCTGATGAAAAAAGTGAGGGGTGCACACGGTTTGGGGCAGAGTGCGGTAAATTCGCCACCGATTCGCTAGTGTGGTGCATGTAACTAATAGGAAAGGACCGTAACCTAGGTCTTTTCTGCACATAAAAGGAGGACTCATGTCTGAGAGAATTGCATACGCGCCGTTTGAGAAGCTCGTTATGAGCGCTGACGAGGCAGCTAAGTTTGTCAATCACGGTGACCGTGTGGGAATCTCCGGCTTTACTGGTGCTGGCTACCCCAAGGCCCTGCCTACCGCCATCGCGGAAAAGGCAAAGGCAGCGCACGAGGCGGGTGAAGAGTTCAAGATTGACGTCTTCTCTGGCGCTTCGACTGCCCCGGACTGCGACGGCGTGCTGGCTGAGGCTAACGCCATCCGCTTCCGCTCCCCGTACAATTCCGACCCAGTTCTGCGTGGACGCTTCAACGACGGCTCCGCGCTGTACCAGGACATCCACCTTTCGCACTCCGGTCAGCAGGTAGAGGAGGGCTTCTACGGTGACTTCCAGGTAGCCATTATTGAGGCCGTGCGTATCGACGAGAACGGAAACATCGTTCCGTCCTCGGCCGTGGGCAACAACCTCGAATACATTGAGGCCGCCGACAAGATCATCATCGAGGTGAATGAGTGGCAGTCCCTCAACCTTGAGGGCATGCACGATATCTACCGGATTGAGAAGCTGCCGAACCGTCAGCCCATTCCGATCACCAAGCCGGCCGACCGTGTTGGCACCACCTACATTGAGATCCCAGAAGAGAAGGTCGTGGCAGTGGTCAAGACCGACGCTCCGGACCGCAACGCACCGTTCAAGGCTCCGGATGAGGTCTCCGAGAAGATTGCTGCGAACTTCATCGAGTTCCTCGAGGGCGAGGTCGCTGCTGGCCGCCTTGAGTACGACAAGTTCATCATGCAGTCCGGTGTGGGCAACGTCCCGAACGCTGTGATGGCCGGCCTGCTGGACTCCAAGTTTGAAAACATTCAGGCGTACACCGAGGTTATCCAGGACGGCATGCTCGATTTGATCGACGCCGGCAAGATGACCGTCGCCTCCGCTACCTCCTTCGCTCTGTCCCCGGAGTACGCGGACAAGATGAACGCTGAGGCTGAGCGCTACGCCAAGCACATCATCCTGCGCCCACAGCAGGTGTCCAACCACCCGGAGGTTATTCGCCGCGTTGGCTTGATCTCCTCCAACGGCATGATTGAGGGCGACATTTACGGCAACATCAACTCCACCAACGTCTCCGGTTCCCGCATCATGAACGGTACCGGTGGCTCCGGTGACTTCACCCGTAATGCTTACATCTCCACCTTCGTCTCCCCGTCGGTGGCCAAGGATGGCGCAATCTCCGCCATCGTGCCGTTCGTGTCCCACACCGACCACACCGAGCACGACACCATGGTCATCATCACCGAGTACGGTGTGGCGGACCTGCGTGGTCTCGCTCCGAAGGAGCGCGTGGAGAAGGTTATCGCCGTGGCGCACCCGGACTACCGCCCGCTGCTTGAGGAATACTACGAGCGTGCCAAGGCTAATAAGTTCCAGCACACCCCGCACGATCTGAAGACCGCCTTTGACTTCCAGGTGAACTTCATGGAGAAGGGTGACATGCGCGGTTAATCGCTCATGCCGCTCGGTCGTGGCCCTTACCGCTGGAGGTGAGGGCCATTTCCTTTTCCTTAGTGTCACCTACTAAGATGGATGGGCGTTGGGCCTTTAGCTCAGTTGGTAGAGCTACGGACTTTTAATCCGCAGGTCGCGGGTTCGAGCCCCGCAGGGCCCACAGAAAGAGCCGCCTTCGGGCGGCTCTTTTGCGTTGTAGGGTGGCCCACTCAGCAGGCTTTGCTCCTCTAGCTCTTCACGAGCTTCCGGATGGCCCGCATGGCCTCCTCTAGCTTCTCTGTGGCTACTTGCCCGTCCTCGGCGGCGGCTCCTGCCACGCAGTGCTCTATGTGGTCTTCTAGCAGCGCTAGGGAGACGTTCTCGAGCGCTGAGGTGACCGCGGAGATCTGCGTGATGATGTCGATGCAATATTGGTCTTCCGCAATCATGCGGTGGATGCCTCTGGTTTGGCCCTCGATGCGCTTGAGACGCGCTAAGTATTTTGCCTTTTGCTCGCTATCGGAGTTGTAGCCGTGAACGCCGGGCTCGTGGCAGGAGCAAGTATCGCGCTGGTCAGCCATGGTTTTCCGCCTTTCTGCCGGGGCGATTTGGTTAAGTAGGGATGTCTCCAGTATATTTTTACAAAGTTGCCTCAAGGCAACGGGCCCCCATCGTCTAGCGGCCTAGGACACCGCCCTTTCACGGCGGCGGCACGGGTTCGAATCCCGTTGGGGGTACCAACACTAACGTGTTGGTACATAAGTCAATATGTATGGCCCTGTGGCGCAGTTGGTTAGCGCGCCGCCCTGTCACGGCGGAGGTCGCGGGTTCAAGTCCCGTCAGGGTCGCCATACCAAGCCTCGGAGCGGTGTTTGTAGAAACACGCTTCGAGGCTTGAATTGTTTTGCTTGTCATAGCCCACTCAAGGCGGGGTCGGGACCGATAGGTCTAGGTGCTGTGTGGCAGTCACGTGGACGATACTTCTTTACTCCTAAAAACCGTAGATGACATGCTGATTTGGTGTGTTTCTCAAGCTTTGTGTAGAGTACTTATTCGTGCCCAGCGCACAAGAGATAATTGAAAATGGCCCTGTGGCGCAGTTGGTTAGCGCGCCGCCCTGTCACGGCGGAGGTCGCGGGTTCAAGTCCCGTCAGGGTCGCCGAAGTCCTTGTGGCTTCTGGCCAGATAGCTCAGTCGGTAGAGCACACGCCTGAAAAGTGTGGGGTCGCCAGTTCGATCCTGGCTCTGGCCACAAGAAAGCCCCCTCCAGTACTGGAGGGGGCTCTTTTGTTTCCTTGTTCCCCCGGAGTTGCTCTAGTGGTCTGCTGCTTTTTGGTTTAATGGGGCACCATGACTACTTCAGTTGCGCACCAAACCGATCGATCCCGCTTCGTCATCACCGTCGATGGCGAGGAAGCAGGCTTCGCTGAATACAGTGACTCCGCCACCACGCGCGAATTTACGCACACGGAAATTTTTGAGTCTTTTCAAGGCCAAGGCCTGTCCAAGCCTCTGATCAAGGCGGCGTTGGATGATGACTCGACGATAGCCCGCCAAGTCATCCCAACGTGCAGCGCCGTGGCGCGGTTTATTGAGAAGAACCCTGAATACCAGCGTCTGACTAACCGTGAGGGCAACCTCTAAATACGGAGTCGGCCGCCCTTAGATGTAGAAGTCTGGGTCCACCAGCTTGATGCGCTCATCCTTCTTGCGAGGACGGTTCTTAGCGGGAATACCCGTAGCGGTGTGATGAGGGGGTACATCCTTCGTCACCACCGCATTGGCGCCCACTGCGGAGCCCTCACCGATAGTGATGGGGCCCAGCACCTTGGCGCCGGCGCCGATGGTCACGTTGTCCCCGATCGTTGGGTGGCGCTTTGTCTGCGTGAGAACCTGGCCGCCGAGCGTGACACCGTGGTAAAGCATAACGCCATCGCCGATCTCGGCAGTCTCACCAATGACGATTCCCATTCCGTGGTCAATGAAGAAGCGCCGACCAATTGTGGCGCCGGGGTGGATCTCAATTCCGGTGAAGAAGCGGTTCACCTGGGCCAAGATGCGTGCCGGCCCGCGCCAGCCACGCTTCCACATGCGGTGGGCAATGCGGTGCGCCCAAATAGCGTGGAGGCCGGAGTAGACCACGGCGTTCTCGACGTCGCCGCGCGCGGCCGGATCATGCTCGCGCGCGTTGGCGAGGTCTTCACGAATCATCTTCAAGATGTGCATGCAAACCATCCTATCTAGAAAGAAAAAGCGCCCCCTAGCACAGAGGGCGCTTTTATTCGGGGTGCTCACCGCAGTGCGCTTTGCGACGCCCCGCGGAAAGCCACGCTGGGAACTCTAAGCCTCGCGGATGTCCTCGAAGAGGATGGTGGAGACATAACGCTCACCAAAGTCCGGGGCGACAACCACGATGGTCTTGCCCTTGAACTCTTCGCGTGCAGCCAGCTTGAGAGCAGCGGAGACGTTGGCACCGGAGGAAATGCCGACGAGCAGGCCCTCCTCGGTGGCCAGCTTGCGGGCAGTGGAGACAGATTCCTCGGTGGTGGCGGTGAGAACCTCGTTGAGGATCTCGCGGTCCAGAACCTCCGGGACGAAGTTAGCGCCGATGCCCTGGATCTTGTGCGGGCCTGCCTTGCCCTCGGACAGGACGGGGGAGTCGGAGGGCTCTACAGCTACCAAGTAGGTATCCGGGTTCTGGGAGCGCAGGTAGCGACCAACGCCGGTGACGGTGCCGCCGGTGCCGACGCCGGCTACGAAAGCATCAACCTTGCCCTCGGCGTCCTCCCAGATCTCGGGGCCGGTGGTTGCCTCGTGGATCTTCGGGTTTGCTTCATTAGCGAACTGGGAAGCCAGGATCGCGTTGGGGGTTTCGGCAATAATTTCGTTGGCCTTCTCTACGGCACCCTTCATTCCGGCAGCGCCCGGGGTCAACACGATCTCAGCGCCATAAGCGCGCAGCAGCACCTTGCGCTCGTTAGACATGGTCTCCGGCATGGTCAGGATGACCTTGTAACCCTGGGCTGCGCCGACAAGCGCCAAGCCAATACCGGTGTTGCCGGAGGTGGCTTCAACGATGGTGCCGCCCGGCTTCAGCTCGCCGGCTTCTACGGCGGTGTCGACAATCGCCTTGGCGATGCGGTCCTTGACGGAATTTGCGGGGTTGAAGGACTCAACCTTCACGAGCACCTCGGCGCCGAGGCCCTCGGTCAAACGGTTGAGGCGGACCAGCGGGGTTCCGCCGATGGTTTCTAGAATGTTGTCGTATACAGCCACGATGTGGACTCCTTGTAAATAACTTCCGATGTACAGCAGACACCTTACACCCCGCTACTAGACAAAGTAGTATATAAATTCTGAACAGAGCATTCGGGCATGGTATGTGGGATTTGGGGTGACGGAGTAGGGCGCGGTGCGATTTAGAATTACCCCCGTCGGACGGTTATACTTCGCAAATAGTGTTCACCTACCCCCGTTTCAGGCGGGGAATGTGGGTGCACCTGCTGGTTACCCCCGAGTAAGAGAGAGCCTCATGGAGCCGCACCGACTCAAGGATGATGACGAAGCCGTACGCGCAGCGCTATCGTCGCTGAAGACCGCAACGGGAATTCCCGTTACGATGTACGGAACCTTGCTGCCGGATAATCGTTTGCAGATTACCCACTGGGTAGGTCTGCGCACCCCGGCCTTGCAGAACTTGGTGATTGACGCGAATGTGGGCGTCGGCGGGCGCGTTGTCAGCACTCGCCGCGCTGTAGGTGTATCCGATTACACCCGCGCCACGACGATCAGCCACGAGAACGACCGTTACATCCAGGATGAGGGACTGCACTCCATCGTGGCGGTGCCGGTGACTGTGCAGCGTGAGATCCGCGGCGTTCTTTATGTTGGTGTTCATTCGCCGGTCCGCTTGGGTGACAAGGTCATCGAGGAGGTCACCATGACCGCCCGCTGCCTCGAGCAGGATTTAGCGGTTAATTCCGCACTGCGCCGCGCCGATGGGGGCAAGGGCGGCGCCGCTCGCGGGCACGTGATGAACGGCGCCGAATGGGAGCAGGTGCGCTCGACGCACTCCAAGCTGCGGATGCTGGCTAACCGCGTCAACGATGAGGACCTCCGCAAGGAATTGGAAGCCCTCTGCGACCAGATGGTCTCCCCGGTGCGCGTGAAGCAGACCACCAAGTTGTCTGCGCGCGAGCTCGATGTTTTGTCTTGCGTGGCGTTGGGGCACACCAACGTTGAGGCGGCAGAGGAAATGGGCATCGGAGCCGAAACGGTGAAGTCTTATCTGCGTTCTGTCATGCGCAAACTGGGGGCCCACACCCGCTATGAAGCGGTCAATGCGGCCCGTCGTATCGGCGCGCTGCCCTGATTGTAGGTAAGTTGGGTGGGCGTGAAAGACCAATTTATTGTCTCCGGTGGGGCGCGCCTGCAGGGCACCGTCAAGGTGGACGGTGCCAAAAACAGTGTGCTGAAGCTGATGGCTGCGGCACTGTTGGCGGAGGGCACGACCACGCTGACCAACTGTCCTGAAATTCTTGATGTTCCCCTGATGCGCAAGGTCCTCGAAGGTCTCGGGTGCTCAGTGGAGATCGATGGCCACACAGTGCGCATCACCACTCCGGCCGAGCTGCACTCCAACGCGGACTTCGACGCCGTGCGGCAGTTCCGCGCGTCCGTGTGCGTGCTAGGTCCGCTGACGGCGCGGTGCGGTCACGCCAAGGTGGCTTTGCCGGGTGGAGATGCCATTGGCTCCCGCCCCTTGGACATGCACCAGTCCGGACTCGAAAAAATGGGTGCGAGCACGCGTATTGAGCACGGTGCCGTCGTAGCGGAGGTTGACCACCTGCACGGCGCAAGCATCAAGCTCGATTTCCCCTCTGTGGGCGCCACAGAGAATATTCTTACCGCTGCCGTGCTTGCCGACGGCGAAACTCAGCTCCACAACGCCGCCCGCGAACCGGAAATCGTCGATCTGTGCCTGATGCTTAAGGAAATGGGTGCTGACATCACTGGTGAAGGTACGTCCACCATCACGATTCGCGGTGTGGACAAGCTTCAGCCGACGGAACACGAGGTCATCGGTGACCGCATCGTGGCCGGGACGTGGGCCTATGCCGCAGTCATGACGCGCGGAGATATTACGGTGGGCGGCATCGCTCCCAAGCACCTGCACCTGCCTTTGGAAAAGCTCAAGTCGGCCGGTGCCGATATTGAGGACTATGTCAACGGCTTCCGCGTGCGTATGGATGGGCGCCCCACCGCCGTGGACTACCAAACGCTGCCTTACCCAGGCTTTCCAACGGATCTTCAGCCCATCGCTATTGGACTGTCCGCGGTTGCGGAAGGTACTTCCATCATTACGGAGAACGTGTTCGAGTCCCGTTTCCGATTCGTCGATGAGATGTTGCGCCTCGGCGCCGACGCTCAGGTGGATGGCCACCATGTTGTCATCCGCGGCCAGGAGCGGTTGTCTTCAACGCATGTCTGGAGCTCCGACATTCGCGCGGGCGCCGGTTTGGTGCTCTCTGCGCTCTGTGCAGATGAGACGACTACCGTCCACGATGTTTTCCACATCGATCGCGGATATCCCAACTTTGTAGAGAACCTGCAAACGCTGGGGGCGACCATCGAGCGCACTCAGGAGGAAGAGCTCTACTAGGCAGCAGTGCTTGGCGACGTCCCCATGTAACACACCGTTTCGGTGAACTACCTGGGGATTTGTTGTTTGTTGGGGGTGTG
>NZ_KV821929.1:0-491 GCF_001815785.1 Corynebacterium sp. HMSC056F09 | reverse complement strand
GCTTCGTCCCTGTCGAAAGGAGTTTACAACCCGAAGGCCGTCATCCCCCACGCGGCGTCGCTGCATCAGGCTTCCGCCCATTGTGCAATATTCCCCACTGCTGCCTCCCGTAGGAGTCTGGGCCGTATCTCAGTCCCAATGTGGCCGTACACCCTCTCAGGCCGGCTACCCGTCGACGCCTTGGTAGGCCATTACCCCACCAACAAGCTGATAGGCCGCGAGCTCATCTTGCACCGAAAAAACTTTCCAACCACCACACTAAAGGCAGTTCATATCCGGTATTAGACCCAGTTTCCCAAGCTTATCCCAGAGTGCAAGGCAGATCACCCACGTGTTACTCACCCGTTCGCCACTCGAGTACCAGTGCAAGCACTGGCCTTTCCGTTCGACTTGCATGTGTTAAGCACGCCGCCAGCGTTCGTCCTGAGCCAGGATCAAACTCTCCACAAAAAAGGCCGTGAAAAGCCCAAACCTAACAAACAGACAAACCA
>NZ_KV821928.1:0-20666 GCF_001815785.1 Corynebacterium sp. HMSC056F09 | reverse complement strand
ATCAACGCACTCTAAAACCGGAAGGGCCGCTTAAGTCCGGCGGCTCTGAATAGCGCTGCGAGAAGAGATTAGCTGCGCAGGATCTTCTCCATGGCCTTGCCTTTGGCGAGCTCGTCAACGAGCTTGTCCATGTATCGAATGTTTTGTATCAGCGGGTCCTCGATGTCCTGCACCTTGTATCCGCAAACGCTCCCGGTGATAAGTGAGCGGGACGGGTTGAGATGTGGTGCCTGTTCGAAGAATTCCTCGAGGGTGCCCTTCTCCTCTCGCGCCCGCTCTAAGCCCTCAACTGAATAGCCAGTGAGCCAGGAGATAACTTCGTGGAGCTCGTTGACAGTCCTGCCTTTGCGCTCTACTTTGTTGACGTAGTGCGGGTAGATGTCGGCGAAGGGCACGGAAAAGATGCGGTGGGACATAGGGGCGCAGTATATCCATTGTTGCTGGTTTAGCCGTGCCACAGCGTGGAAATGGGCATTGCCCATAGGTTCTTGCCCATTGGTAGGACGTCTTTGCCCGTATACAGGACGATTCCTGCGCGGAAGGAAGCGCCTGCAACCTGCTGAAGATAGCGCAGGCCGGCAAAGTCTTTCGGCTGGATCGACATCGCAGCTTTGACTTCGATGCCAACGATGTCCCGGGATCGCGATTCCAATACGAGGTCCACTTCTTTGCCAGTGGACGTACGAAAGTGGAAGAGGCGATAGTCAATCGAAGACCAGGCCTTCTGCTTCAAGAGCTCGTTGGCGACGAAAGCTTCACAGATACCTCCAGTGATCGTGCTGGAGATATTCATCTCCAAAGCCTCTGGATCGAGTCCTGCAAGGCTTGTAGCAAGTGCGGTATCCGAAAGAAAGGCCTTGGGCTTAGAAATTGCCCGCTTCTCTAGATTGGTTCCCCAAGACGGCAACTGGTTGAGCAAGAATACGTCACTCAATGCAGTCACATAGGTAGGGACCGAGCGTTGAGGAATATCGAGCGCGCGCCCAATGTGTGCAGCTACAAGCTCCGCAGTTCCTTGTGCCGCCAACTTGTTGAGAAGATTGCTCAAGCGGTCGGGGAATTGAATGCCGTAGAGCTCGGCAGCATCCTTCGACAGTACTCGTTCAATGTAGGCGTCGAACCAGCGGTGCTGTCGCCGCCGGCTAGCATCTCTAAGCCCTGGGAAACTCGGTGTGCAGAAGAGCTGAAAGTAGTCACTCCGGGAAGGAGTAAACGTGGGATTCAGCCCTGAATCCCCTAATGACCACACCCGTCCGGCAAAGTCATCGTAGATGCCCAAGCGTTCACCCACGCTAAGGCCGTGAAGGCGGATTGTTTCTGCACGGCCAGCGAGCGACTCTTCAGCTCCTGTGAGACTGAGGAGATTCGACGACCCGGTGAGGATAAAGCGTCCTGGTCGTCGATCTTCTTCGAGTGCGCCTTTGATTGCGCGAAAGAGCTCGGGCGCGCGTTGAATTTCATCAATTGCTAGTGTCCCCTCGGGGATCTGCCTGACAAACCCGTCTGGGTCCTCTTGTGCAGATGCCAGCGAAGCGCTCTCATCAAGATTAAAGAACCTATGCTCTTTATCTTCGAGCAATTGATGAACGAGGGTGCTCTTTCCTACCTGGCGTGCGCCAGAAATGGTCAGCGCAGGCGTATCCGACAGGATTTCCTCCGCCAGATCTTGTGCGTTTCTATGTAGAAAAGAATCAGTCATGACAGTCAATCTACCTGCGATGTTGCGGTTCTGCAAGGCTCTCGTTGCCGTTTTGCAAAGAACTCATTGCCATTCTGCAATTCCCGCGTTGCCGTTCTGCAAGGGGGCCGTTGCCGTTCTGCAATGCTTGCGTTGCCGTTCGATCACGCTATGAAACGCCAAAAGAGGGCACCCCCTCAGCCGTCGTAAAGCAGCGCGAGGGGTGCCCTCTGTGGCGGGGCCTGGGGGAGGTGAGCTAGTTCAGTTAGTTCCAGGCGGGGGCATCGCCCAGCTGCAGCTCGGAGTAGCGCGCCTCCGGAACGGTGGCGGAGTAGGGCTTGCCTACGGCCTCCCATTCCTGGTCGGCGTTGCAGCGTACGTCCTGGCCGTCAGTGTCGAGCATGGTGAAGCCCCACACCAGCTTGCCCTGGGAGTTCGCCGGCAGAGTGTACGGGCCAACCTTTTGGTCGAGCTTCCAGTGCTGCTCGTGTACGTAGGTGAAACCGTAGGTCTGGGTCAGTACCTTGGCCAGTTCGCCCTCGCCCTTGATGGAGCCGGAGACCTCGATCGTCTGCGTGCGGGCCTGGGTCACGGTGTGGCTGACCGGCACGGGCTCATCGTTGCGGTTGGCCACGCTGGTGGCATCCGTCTGCTTGAACCAGCGGCGAGTGGCGGTGACGTAGGTGGCGTTCTCACCAGGCGTCGAACAGTGCGTGCCCGGCTTATGGTCCTCATTCCAACGCTGGGGCAGCTCGAAGTCCCCGCCGAAGTCCGCGGCGTGGGCAACGGGAGCGGCCGCCAGCAGGCTCAGCGCAGCGAAAGCGCTCGCGGCAGTGCGCGCGATGGACTTCTTCAGCACGACTTAGCCCCAATCGTTGTTGTCGCGGGTGGAGACCTCCACGTGGCGCTCCTTCGGCAAGGTAGCGGTGAAGGTCTCACCGTTGGCCTGCCAAGTGTTATCGGAACCGCAGATGGTCTTCTGGCCCTCAAAGTCGGAGACAACCCAGCCAGCGCGCATGACGGCGGTCTTGCCCGGGGCGATGTTGTACGGGCCGACCTGCTCGCCGACCTCGTAGGACTGGGAGTCGGTGTAGCTGGAGGAGAAGGTGAAGTTGATCAGATCCAGCAGCTTGAAGTCCACGCCGGCGGAAACGTTCCAGGTCTTGGTCTTGGTTTCCTTGATGGAGCGGGTCACCGGCAGCGGCTCGTCGTTGTAGTTGGAGATGGTCCAGGAGCCAGCGGAGCCATCGAAGTAGGTGCGCTTGATTTTCACGGTCTGGCCGGTATCACCCGGGTTGGTGCAGTGCTCACCAATGGTGGTCGGGTTAGCCGGGCCCAGGTCACGTGCCGGAAGAGCGTTGGCGGCCGGGGTAGCGATCAGGCCGCAGGCGATGGCCACGGCGGCGGTGGTGGAAGCAATCTTGGTCTTGAACATGTGGGTGTACTCCTTGGATGAAAAGTAGGGAAGTGCTTAGTAGATGGTTTGGGTTGGAACGGGAAGGTTGCGGTACTCCTCCGGGGTGACGTCCTCGGTGCGAGTGGAGCCGTCCTTGCCCGTGATGGTGGCCTCCGCCCAGAAGCCGCTGGGAGCGGTGGTCTGCTTGTAGTTGGAGGTCAGGCTGTATTTGCCGTCCTTGCCGCAGTGGATTTCGCGGTAATTGATCCGGGTCATAGTGGTGCCGTACTCCACGCGCACGCGCTCACCAGGGGCCAGGTCGATGTGCTGCAGCTCGGTTCCCACCGGCATGTAGGCGCGCTTGACCGCGCCGACGGATTCCAGCCAGCCCTTCGGGATATCGCCGCGGTTGCCCTGCCAGTTGGTGTAGGGGGCGTGCTCTGCGCCAACGACGAAGTCAGTAACCGGTGCATACTCATAGTCACCCTTGGACCAGTTGAGGAAGTCCGTGGAGTAGCCCGGCTTGCGGAAGGTCGGCGCCACCGCGGTGATATCCAGCGGGTACCAGGAGCTATCGCGACCCTCGCAGGTCTCGCCCTCCTTGGGCCAGGAGGGATCGCGCTGCAGTTCCTCGGAAGGCTGCATGATCTCATCCTTCTTCTGGTCCGCAATCTTCTCCAAGCTGGGGCCCGAGACAGAGGTGTAGTTGCCCTCGATGGGCTTGGAGTTCGCGCCCGGGGAGCGGGAAGGGATCTCCATGGCCAGGTCCGAAACGGAGCCGTCCGCCTTGATGATGTAGGCAAAGGCATAGCGCTCGGCCGGGCCCTTGCCGCGAATGACGTTGGCACCTGGCATGTTCTCTAGGCGGTCGTCGTTGCAGCCGACGAACATAGAGATGAAGTCCTTTTCCACCACTCCGTATTCCACGCGGAAGGACTCGCCCGGCTTGAGCGTGATAGGGCCGAAGGTTTCCTTCTCCTGCCAGCCGTTGCTCAGCTTCAGACCGATATCGGACTTGGCGGTGGTGTCCCACCCAGAGGGCATCGCGGCCTTGGAATTGGCCTCAATCTTGTGGTTGGTGCCCGTTTCCACCGAAGCGGTATAGGGCACTTCTTGGTCAGTGGTGTTCTTAAACTGCAGGGTGCCGTCGCTCAAGTAGCGCCGGCCGGTTTCGGCAAAGTGCCACTCGGGAGTGGCGTTGTCTTCACCTGCTGCGCTGCAGCTCTTGTAGAGGTTCGTGATGGGGTAAGCCTGTGGCATGGGCGGAATGTCGGCCGCCTGTGCCGCAGGGGTAATGCAGGCCGCGGCTGCCGCCAGCGGTGCAAGCGCACGCAGTCCCTTAATAAGCACCTGTGTACCGTCCTTATATTTTGTTAAAGAGTAAGGAAAGATTCATAAAATCTGGGTACATCTTAGGAGGCGCTGGGTAGTCCGGCAATAGGTTTGTGCGGGCCTTCAAGGAAAAGTTAGGGGTGTAAAGTAACTTCCTTCCAGCCTTTTGACCTTTCGTTCACAAACTTGTGATTACCCAATATGGAGGGTAGTCACACGCCGGGGAGGCGGCTTTTGTTCTTAGAACAGGTCCCAGATGGTAATGCCCAAAATGACTGAACCCAGGGCAAAGACAAAGTAATTCCATGGGTCATTCCGGAATTTCTTGTACTCCTTGACCTTGTGAAACATGTACACCGGCAGCAAGAAGATGAGAATTGCATCAAACACGCCGCCCACCAGGTAGATGAGATTGAGAATCGGCGGATTAAACACGGAGACCACAGTGCCGGTGATGAAAATGAAGACGTAGACAATGGTTAGCAATGTACGTCGGTTGAGCCGGTTTGCTGTGCGCGGAGCCAGTAGGCGAACCATGTAGGAGGTACCTTCTTCTGCGCCGAGCATTGTTCCAAAGTAGGAGGTCACGATGGCGAAGATGACGATTAACGGTGCCAACACGGCCAGCGCGTGAACTCCGGTGACATTGGCAAAGTAGGACAACACCGGAATGTTTTGCTCGGAAGCCTCCCGCATACCGTCAGCCCCCAGCGCCAAGACGCATGACCAGACAAAGAACATGGTGAAGATGACCAGCAGCGCGGCCGTGTAGAGCTCAATGCGCGAGACTCGCTTTTCGGTGTTCTTGCCGTAAGTGGATTGCATGTCCACTGACATTTGCGATAGCGCCGCCATGTGGGAGAAGGAGAAAGCCAGCACGGGGAGAATAAGAACGGCGCCGAGCAAGATATTTGGCCAGCTTCCGTCTTTGTAGTCCACGTCCAGGAAGGAATGAAAATCCCACTGGGGGATGAGGTAGATCGACGTTGCTGCAAGCGAAATGATGAGCGGATAAACCAGAATTTGTGCCAACCAGAGCATGGGTTTGCGCCCGATGGCGAAAATTCCGGTGAGGGTGCCCACGCACAGCACCGAAAGCACCCAGCGGTTGATGGAAGGTCCATGGAGCTGGTTAACAATGAAGCTATCAATGGCATTTGTTACGGAGATGGCATAGATGAACACCGTGGGGATGTTGGCCAGGGAGTACATCAATGCCACGAACAAACCTGTGTTGCGTCCAAGGTACTTGCGCACCAGTTCCAAGATGTCCAGCCCGTAGTCCTGGGCAGGGGCGCCGGCGACAATGCGGGCATAGGTTCGGTGGGAGAAATACACCAAAGGGAAAATGATCACCGTGGCGAAGGCGAGCGGCCAGAAGCCAAAGGCTCCTGCCTGTAGCGGCAGAAAGAGGATTCCGGCACCCATCGCGGTGCCAAAAAGCGCAAGAACCCAACTCAGCGCCGTGCCTTCGGACTTCGGTGGTGTGCTCGCAGGTTGTGTGGAATCCCCCAAGTCGGTGGTATGTGCAGTGGTGTCGGCTTTGGACGAAGTCATAAAATTCTTTCTAGTAATCGACGGCCTCGCGGACAATTGGGCAGGTCATACAGTGCCCGCCTCCTCGGCCGCGCCCCAGCTCTGCCGATCCGATCTCCACTACCTCAATGCCGGCGGCACGCAACTTGGCGTTGGTGTGTTTGTTGCGGTCATAGGCCACCACCACGCCGGGTTCGATAGCCACGACGTTGTTGGCATCATCCCACTGCTCACGGGCGGCAGCGTAGGTATCGCCGCCTGTTTCGATGACTTCGAAGGCGCCAATGCCCAGCGCCTTGGCGACGACCTCGAGGAAGGACTCGGTGGGCAGTTCGACGTCGAAAGGCGCCGTGCTTGTCGAAGGATGCAGGACTATCGGCCGGATGGTGTCTACCACCTTGGGGTAGGCGGTGACCTTGTCGGCGTCAAGGAACGTAAGCACGGTGTCGAGGTGCATGGAGGCGCGCTCCTTGGCCATGGCCGCAATGATGACCTTGGTGGCGGCGCCTTCCTCAAATAGGCGCATGGCCAGCTGACTTACGCCCTGCCAGGTGGTGCGCTCACCCATGCCTACCAGTACGATGCCCTTGCCAATCGGCATGATGTCACCGCCTTCCAGTGCCGCAAGCCCCGGTTCCTCATCGGTGTTGCCGTACCAGAACTTGAAGTCTGCCTGCGCAAACCGCGGGTGATAGTTATAAATAGCGCGGGTGAGCAGCGTTTCCTGGTGGCGCGCTGGCATACGCATGGGGTTAAGGGACACGCCGCCATAGATCCACGCCGAATTGTCCCGCGCGTACTGCGTATTGGGCAATGGGCGCAGCGCAAAAGCGGACGGCCCGTAGACCTCACGCATGGCGTCGATGGTGCCGTGACCCAGGCCCTTCGGGATTTCGGCGAAGGGTAGTCCGCCAATGAGGAGTTCGGCCAGGCGTGCAGTGGGCATCTCATTGAACCAGTGGCGCAGCTCGCCGCCAATGCCCGCACCCACATTCTTATCGAGGAGCTTGTAGTCGAGGATGAAATCCCGCCCACCCGGGGTGTCCAGGGTCTCTTCCAAAAGCTTGTGCATTTCCAGAACCTCGACACCGTAGCTGCGCAGCTCGGCGACGAACTCCGCATGGTGTTTCTTGGCTTCGTCGACCCAGAGGACGTCGTCGAAAAGCAGCTCAGCGCAGTTACTGGGGGTGAGCCGCTCGTGCGCGAGCCCGGGTGCGCACACCATGACTTGGTGGAGTTTGCCGACCTCGGACCAGACTCCTAACGGGGAAGCTGCCATGTTTCTGAAACCTTTCTTGACGCCTGCACGGCGCCATCCTGCAACGTGGTGAACTGGTTCACCGGAACTATTGGTCTGTGAACTACACGACAAGTTTATGGACGCCGAATATTTTTTCAAGCCTCGCGTGGGTGAAAGAAAGCCCACGTAGATGGAGGTTTTACGGCGCTCTGCATAATATTATTCACTTTTATTCATGTATTGCGGTGGGGGAGTGGGCGCACTCTTGCTGGGCTTGCCGACGCCCCACCCCTCCACCACTGCGACGACCCTAGCGGTGGCGGAGACCGCAGACCGACAGTGAGCCGGATGCATAACTTTGGGTGGGGTGGAAACTCTGCGCGAATATTAGGGATCGGGGTGCGGGGGGGTAGGCGTGGCGTGCAGCGCACGGGGGATCGGGGCGTTTCCGCTACTGCGAATCGAAGTCCTCAACAATGAGGCTTGCCGCATGCGCACGGAGGTAGTCGCGCATGTATGGCAAGGCGAAGTCGACTTCGCCGTGGCCCGTGGTGGTGATCATTTCGGCGTCGAGAAGCCGGCGGCGATAGTTGCCTACATAAGAATCAGTCTTATTGAAGCGTGCCTTGATATCCGCCATCTTGGCAGGGCCATCGCTTTGGGCCATGTAAACCAAAAAGCTTCGGTCGACAGTGGAGAGATCCGAGAGCGCGGGCTCATGAACAAGTTGGCCGAGCTTTCGCTGTGCTGTTGCGACTCCGCGTTGGGCAGCGTCGATAGAAATCTCGGTACCTCCGTCAGCGGTACGTTCCTTTTCCCTGAATGAGCACTGGCCGACTAGCTGAATCATGAATGGATATCCATGGCACGCCTCAACCGCGGTTTCCAAAGCGTCCTTTGACCATGAGGTGGCGGCGCTGTGAAGGGGTTCCTCCAGTGCTTCACGTACATCCGAATCGGAGACCCTGCCCAGCTCAATGCGGTTAGCGCGTCGAAGAAAGGTAACTGGATTGGTGTCGCCGCGACTGTTCAGCTTTCCGGAAAGTAGTGGTCTAATTGAGGATGGGATGCCTGCCATGACAACGGAAATGTCTTCACCTTCGCGAACCAGATGTTGAATCGTGGCGCCGAACTCTATGAGCTCTTGGCTTCGTTGGTGGTGCATTTCATCCAATGTCACGAGCACACCACCAGGCTCCTGGCGGGCTTTTCGGTCAAGCTCACGTTTATAGGCCAGTAAATCCTTTAACGCATTACGTAGCGAGTACGTTGATTCCGCAATGGCTCGCGTATCCCAGTTGAGCCCGCCTCCAATGCCGAGGATGGAGACGTTGAGGCCTTTGAGCTGCTTCCTGTCTTTAGTCAAGAGTTGAATGATGCTGCTGCGCAAGCGTTCAACGAAACCGGCCGTTGCAGTGTCGCTGAGGGTGAGCCAACCGCGCGTGAGTGCTTCGTCTTCGAAGGCGTTAAGAAGGACTGTCTTTCCGATGCCGCGAGGGCCGATGATGAGCGAGATCCTCTCATGGGCGCCGGGGCCCTCATCGAGCGCGAAACCGAAATCACGAATGGCATCACTGCGGCCAACCAGCAATGGGGGAGTGGCGCCGAGGGTAGCCGTAAAAGGGTTGGTGTGTTTCGGATTCATGGCACTCACTCTAGACCACAAAGCTTTTGAAGTCTTGTGAAGTTTATGAAGTTTTTGAATTTTTTGAAGTTTATGAAGAGCTGTGAAGTTTGAAAGAGGGGCCGCACCGATAAGCAATGGGAAGTGGCGGCGCGGCCCCGGAGTGATAGGGAAGAAGGGCGGATTCCCAGCCTTCCGTGTAGGGGCATCGTTGACATTAGGGCTGGGGCTGGACATCGTTGCGAATGATTCGAACGCGCGGGTCGAACGTCCAGTCGGGCGAAACGGCAAGCTAGCACGTGCTTGGTTAACAGCATTCATGAGCCACGTACTGTAAACGTATGACTCAGGATGCTTTGAAACCTATATCGGAACTGCCCCGTGGCGAGTTTGCCTTCCCCGGCCCGCTTCGCGACGCCCTCGTTACCGCCATCCTGAACGGCACGAAAACCACCACGTCATCCTTGCTGGTTGAGCACCCGCGCGGCCGCGACCCGCGCGAGGATGTGGGCACCCTAGAGGCCGTCCTCGACTCACACGACAACGTGGTGTGCGTCATCCGTACCACCGAGGTCGAGGTCCGCCGGCTTGCCGACGTCAGCGACGAGCACGCCATCGCCGAGGGTGAGGGCTACGCCGACGCCAGCGACTGGCGCGCCGGGCACGAGCAGTTCTGGCGTTCACCCGAGTTCGTTGAGTACATCGGAGAGCTAGATATCAACGATGACACTCAGGTGGTGTGTCAGCGTTTCACCGTTGATGGGCGGTACCCGGTTAGGGCATTGGAGCCGTGGGATTCCTGAAGGGACATGCCCGTGGTCTAGGCGTTTTCGTAGCTCGTGCCCAGCGGTAAGCATCTGGACTATGAATGTTCATCTAGATTTTGCCTCAAGGTCGGGGAACCTCTAGCCGCGTTAGGCAGAATGCCTCTATGCGCAATCGTCACACCATTCTTGCTTTGACTGCTCTTCTTTCTCTCAACGCATCTAACGCTATCGCTGCTGAATCGGACCCAGGTCAGGCGGCAGTAGCGACCGGAGACGTTGTCTACTTCCAGGACATGAAGGAGTTTGAGCCCCGAGCCTGGGATGACGGGAGCCACCAAGGCGGCATCGCCTACCTAGCAACTGCCCTTGAGAATATCCGCCAAGAAGAAGGCGACCCTATCGTCGCCTTTGGTGGAGAACTTGCTGCCGGCAGCCTATTCGGCTCAGTCTTTCGCGGTGAGCCATTTGTCGAGGCTTTTAACGAACTCGGCGTGGACGTCGGCAACTTTGGCAACCACGACTTTGATTACGGCGTGGACCATACTCGTAGCCTTATCGAAAAGGCCGAGTTTCCGTGGATTTCCAGCAACCTGACTACCCAGAATGGCGAGCCGATCAGCGATGACGGGACCACCTTCACTGCTAAATCCGGTGAACTCACCGTCGGGTTTGTTTCTCTTACTGCCGACCTTGATCGAACCGTAGCTGCCAAGGATGTCGTGACGGGGGACTTCGCTGAATCCGCACGCGCCGGGGTTAACAAGCTCCAAGAAGAAGGCGTTGATGCGATCGTTTTGCTGAGCCAGATCTCAAAAGAAGACACCACTCGGGTAATGGAAGAGATTCCCGAGCTTGCAGCAGCGCTGCGTGAAGAAAACGAGGCGCAATCACCGGAAGAAGTAACCTACACCGCAGATGATCGGCCGATTATCGCACCGCGTGCTGATTATGGAACGTTGGTTCACCTCGACGTCACCGTTGACCGTTCCACGCAGAAGACCACGGTGAAGGTAGTGAACCATCCGGTCAATCCATCGCTTCCTGCTAACGAAGAGTGGAAGGCACGCAGCGAGAAACTCTACGGTGAATTAGACCGTCAACTGGGCGAGCAACTTGGTACTGCGACGCAGGCTTTATCAAAAGCAGAACTAGGCCCGTTGGTAGCGGATGCATACCGCGAACATTTCGATACTCAGCTCGGATGGCAGAACGGTGGCGGCCAGCGTGCTGACATGAAAGAAGGGACCTTGACCCGTCGCGATGCGCAATCGGTGCTTCCTTTCGGTAACTCACCAATCGCGATTCAAGCAACGGGCGCACAGATTAAAGATGCACTGGAAAAGGGTATTGAATCTAATCCGGATGGTGGGAATGGCTTCCCACGGACTGCCGGATTCACGTTTGATTACGACATGAATGCGCCATTCGGTGAGCGCGTCAGGGCGATAAAGCTCGATGATGGCACGTCAATGGACATGAATTCCACGTACTCACTGGCCATTAGCAATTACGTGGTGAATGGTGGCGACAAGATCGATTCATTCAGCGATGCGCGTGTTACTTCTACTGGCACGGCAATCGACGTCGATGTCTTCTCCGAGTACATCAAGCGGCATGGTGAGCTCTCACCTTTGAAGACTCCTGATGAGCCAAACGATCCAGCAGACGGTGGGAAGACAGAAGAATCATCGATTGGTTCTTCGCGTGGAGCAGCCGTTGCTATCGGGGTGATCGCTGCACTGGCGGGTGCTTTCATTGCGTTCACTCCCAAGTCTGTACTGGATGGGATTGTTCGCTATCTGAAGACCTTCTTGCCGGGCTCGTGGCAACTAAATCTTCCTTCGGATCACTTCCCCTTGCAGGGACTGCATCAATAACCAGGGTATTTCAGTTCTACGGAGTCATTCCCACGTACCAAAAGAGTGGCTGAGCTGCGAGTGATAAGTTGAGCTTCTTCGTCAATGTGGCATAGACCTTGATGAGGTAATTCTTTTTATCAGCCCAGTCGATACACCTCGTAGTCGCCCGGCACTCCTGCGCCGGGGACGTGCTGAAGTCCGAGCTTCAATGCTAGGGCAATCGACGCTTCATTAGTGGGGTCGATTATCGCAACGACTGGGAGCTGCGGGAAACGCTCGCGCGCATTGGCAACCGCAGCGGCTGCGGCCTCCTTGGCATAGCCCTGGCCTTGCGATTCGGGTGCGAAGCGGTAGTAGAGGTTGAGCACTTCCTCACCGGCTTCTTCGCTATGACGCACGCCGGTAAAGCCAATGGTCGTTCCATCGTGAGTGGACACCACGTAGTAGCCCAGCTGTTTTTCACTCCAATTCTGTTGCCACGAGCGTGCCAGCTCCGCGGCTTCCTCCCTAGTCTTCATAGCCAATTCAGGGCGGTGCTCGTAGGTGCGGGCGTCCGAATGAATGGCAAAGATGGCGTCAATATCGGCATCTGTAGGCACCGACAATGCGAGCCGTGGGGTCTGGAGGGCGAAATCCTGATTCATAGGGGTTCCTTTCATTGAAATTTACAGGACTCCCAGGTTATCCAATCACGCGGTGAAACCCCTTCAATTCCCATCAAACTCATCTGCTTAGTGTCCACTAAACGAGGGTTCCTCACGATCAGCACGCATGTAATACATGTGCATGCAGTGAAGGACTATCGGTCCAGGGGACGTGGCCGATTTTCCGCCCCTCTTCGTCAAGGAGAACTCCCGCCCTCTTGTGGTGTTGCAGGAGGATGCTGCGGCTGACTACGCGAGTCGGTAAGCCGCGGACTACGTCAGATTCCACTTCGTTGGCTTGGCTGAAGGACCTTAGCCATAAGATGACGTAGAGGTTTGCTTCCCCACCTACCAGTGTTGTACACAAGCGCGCGTCTGGAAAGGTCTTGATCTTCGTGACTACCTCGTCGAGCTTAGCCGGCGGGACCAGCAGCCATAGGGCCAGCACCCCAGGCCATTCGTCGTGGAGCGGTGCAGCCTCCACTCGCTGGATAAGGACCCGCCGTGAGAGGAACTGTTTAACAATCCGTCGGGCCTGTGGGTTACCGAGACCCAAAGATGAAGCAATACGCGAGGCGCCGGCTCGTCCATCGCATTCCAACACACGAAGCGTCTTTTCCACGCGTTCGTCGAACTCTACTTCCGGGAACTTGTATTGGTTGGGCGATTTTTCGATTCGGCCAAGGGTGCCGCTGTTCCACTGAGCACCTTCAATCTGGACATCCGACATTAGTGAAATGATTAGTTCGGATATGCCCTCGACCTGTCCTATGGACACATTGAGTACTGGGCGCACGCGGCTCTTGTCAGGAACAAAGACTATGAGCTGAATCTGGTACGCGCCGGTCATCTCACTTACCGACATCACTTCTGGGACCTGACAAAGTTGCTTGGCGACCGCTTCGACGAACCCTGGCTGGCATTTGACCCGCACGCTGAAGCACATCAACCCACGGACCCTATTTGGGTAGGTAGCGATCCAACCGGCTCCCGACTCCACCAGAGCGTGCCAATGTCGCCTCACCGTGGGGCCACTTACCCCAATTGTCCGCGCAATTTCCGCCCAGGGCGCGCGGGGATTGCGTTGAAGGGCATCAAATACCGCGAAGTCCAATTCCGACATCATGGTCTTTCCAGGATCTATCCCAGAGTCCATACCGAACATATTCTCCTGTTTTTAGACGTCATTCAAACAAATAGAGCTTTCAGAAAGTTTATTTAAATAACATACCTCGACAATGTGATCCATGGCATTAACTTGCGCGGATTGCATCTATGTCTCATTTCCGTTTGTCAAGGAGTTCCATGTTTGAGCAAGAGCCGTCTTCGACCAACATCAAGGACTTAGTAGATTCGCTGCAAAGCTACGCCAACCAATTTGCCGACAACCTCGCCGACGTTGCCAAGGATCTGTGGGATCACCCTGAAATCCGTTTCACCGAGTACCACGCCGCTAAGCGCCTTACCGCTGAGTTAGAGGACGCCGGGTTCGAGGTCACCCGCGGTTTCGGAGGCCTTGAAACGGCCTTTGTCGGCAAATGGTCTTCGGCCAGTGCAACCGCCGACTCGCCAACACTGGCAGTCTTTTGTGAGTACGACGCCTTGGAAGAGGTAGGCCACGCCTGCGGCCACAACATCATCGCAGCAAGCGGCTTGGGCGCAGCGAAAATCGCTAAGGCAGATTTGGAAGCCGATGGGAAGACGGGCGCTCACTTGGTGGTTATCGGCAGCCCCGGTGAAGAGGGCGGGGCAGGTAAGGTCCCGTTGATCGAGAATGGGGTGCTCGAGGGGGTTGACTACGCCGTAATGATCCACCCGAGCAACGAGGAGAAGGTCGGGGGAGGGAGCCTTGCTCGCGTCGCTCTCGATGTTGAGTTCAAGGGCAAGGCCAGCCATGCCGCGGCTGCGCCGGAAGACGGGCGTAACGCACTCGACGCAGCAACTCTCTCGCTAAATGCGATCGGCCTTCTCCGCCAGCAGATCAAGGATGATATTAGAATCCACTCGATCATCACTAACGGTGGGCAAGCACCAAATGTAATTCCTGAGCTAACTGGAATTCGGACTTTCGTGCGTGGATCGGACTCCGATTATCTTCTCGAGAGCGTTGTTCCGCGCGTTAAGAATTGCTTCGAAGCTGGCGCTCTTGCCACCGACTGCACTGTGAGCATCACCTCGACTACTCCGCCCTATCTTTCGCTGAAGTCGAACCCGACTCTGGTCACCATCGCTGAAGCAGCGTTTTCGGCTGTTGGGCGCCAGACTACTCCGAACGGACTGTTCTCTGGGTCTACAGACATGGGCAACGTTAGCCAAGTAGTCCCTGCTATCCACCCAATGATCCGCCTGACCCAGGATGCCCCGCCTCATACCCGTGAGTTCGCAGCAGCTGCCGATGGTCCTGATGCAAAGAAAACGATCATCGACGGCGCTTTGATTCTCGCCGCCACCTTGCTAGCCGGTTTCCGCGACCCCGAAGTCGTGGAAGAAGCGAAGCGAACTTTCAACGAATAACACCCCAGCAAACTAAGTAAGGAGTGGCTATGTCTAGCGCTAGCTCCCACTCATCGCCGGTCACCCAAGAAAGTGCGGAAAAGTCATCCACACGCTCGACTCGTCAGTTCGGTCGAGATGTTCTCCGTACGATCGAGAAGGTCGGCAATGCCTTGCCAGATCCCTTCCTGCTTTTTGTAATTCTGGCGTTAGCAGTCATGGTAATGTCTGCGATAGGCCATGCTTTCGGAGGTTCGGTCACCCACCCAGGAACCGGGGAAGACGTCCATATTCGTAGCCTTCTGTCGGGTGAAGGCATCGAGTACATCCTGACTTCGATGCTGGAGAACTTCACCGGTTTTGCGCCCCTGGGACTAGTCCTAGCCGTGATGCTCGGCATTGGCTTGACCGAGCAGGTCGGCTACATTCAGCACGCCGTGCAAAAGACCGTTCGTCGAGTGCCCTTCGCGGCCCTCCCTTACGCGGCGGTTTTCATTGGAGTGATCGGCAACCTCGCTTCCGACGCTGCGATGGTTGTCATCCCGCCCTTGATCGGGATCGTCTTTCACCACGCGGGAAGAAATCCCATTGCCGGTGTCGCTGCAGGCTTCGCCGGTGCGGGCATTGGTTTCACCGCAAACCTCTTTGTTGCCGGTACTGATGCACTGCTGGCGGGAATTACCACCGAAGCCGTGAGAATTGTCGACCCAGAGGCGCATGTAACAGCCGTTGCAAACTGGTACTTCAACGTTGTGTGCGTCTTCGCCCTTACGCTCGTTGGAGGACTCGTCACTACCTATGTCACCGAAAAGCGCCTCGGTAAGTACGAAGGTTCAATAAACGCCGAGGAGCTAGAGGAAGAGACAAAGGAAAGCGACAGAGCCCTGCTATTTTCTTCTGTCCTGGGGACGGCGTACATCGTACTAATTGCGGTAGTCGTATTGCTCCCCGATAGCCCACTCCGGGGCGAAAACGGGGCAATCATCGATTCCCCGTTCATGTCGGGCATCATTCCGATCATACTCGGCTTCTTTATGCTCCTCGGCACTAGCTACGGCATCCTGATGGGGAAGATTAAGGACTCCAAGGATCTGTCGTCATATATGGCAGAGGGTATTTCCGGAATGTCCGGCTACATTGTAATGGTCTTTGCCATCGCGCAATTCATCAAGTACTTCGAGTGGTCGAACATCGGTATCTGGCTAGCGGTCAACGGTAGTGATTTCTTAAAAGAAATTGGTTTTACCGGAATCTTCCTGATTATCGGATACATCGTGTTCACAGCCCTGCTCAACTTGATCATTCCGTCAGGCAGCGCCAAGTGGGCATTGGAAGCGCCGGTTTTTGTTCCACTCTTTATGCAATTGGGTTATCACCCTGGCTTCATCCAGGCGGCCTATCGTATGGGCGATTCCTCCGCGAACATGGTGACACCGGTATCCCCTTACCTACCGATCGTCCTGGGGTATATCCGTCGGTACGACAAGAGTGCGGGTGTGGGCACATATATCAGCATCATGCTGCCCTATACGATTGCGTTCTTCTGTACCTTCTTGGCCGTCTTCCTTGTATTCTTCGCGTTAGAAATACCCTATGGCCCAGGCGTAACCGCTCACCTGTAGTAGGACAGTGTGGTGTAGTAAAATACCGGACGATAGATCCCCGGTCGGGCCTCTTCCCCCTTGCGGGGGACGCCCGCCCTCACTTATTAACCTCGGAGAATCGCTGTGCCGTGTATAGGGTTGCGCATCGCTACAGTTTCTTCCTCAACCTTTCGAGTGTTGCTTCGATCCGCTTTTTCTCGATCTGCGGGTCCGTGATCTGGATAAACTCGGAGTCTTCAATTTTGTCCCCGCGACGGCGATTTTGAGGTGGCTCTAGTCCCTCGATGAGGATTGCTTCCATAGTCTCTGTGATGAGATCTGGAGTTACGTGTTTCGTGGAGATTTCCCTCAAACCTCCGCTTTCGCTAACTGGGCGAAGGCCGAACCACGAGAACCGGTCCCATCGAGCTGTTAGACGGTCCCTCGTGTGTGCACGGAGACGATTTCCTAGGCTCTCTTTGGCGGCCCGTCCGACATATACAGTGCGTTCGCCTTGATAAAGAATGTAAATTCCTATCTGTTGCGCAAAATCAATTTCCTGGCCACCACTGATCTGCGTTCCTAGGAGAACAGGAGTAGTGGCGTCCCAAGCTACTTCATCACGACGCCAGTACATGCCAAACGCATTGATGATTCCGTTTGGTACATCACTGTCAATATCCTGAGGCGACAGTTCTACTGTTTCTGATACTTTTCCTGATGATCTTTCCTCTGCTTTAAGTTCGTGGAGTCGGTCGGTCAGAAAATAGGTGCCTCTATCAATCCGTGTGACCTGGTCCGTCATGAATCCAAGTTGAGCGGCTACCGTGTTAGCCGGTGTAGCTCCGACCTTCTTTCGTAAACCTTCGTCTACTACTGTTTGTGCAATTTGGGAATAGTGAAGGGGCTCGGATGCAGCTTCGAGGACGGAAATTATGACAGATTTCCATGAAGGATCTGGCATGAAAGTTTTCATCCTTTCAACGAGTGAAAAATGTATGCCTTGGCGATTTTAGCTTCAGCGGTTCCCTTTATTTTGTGGTGGTGCATTCTCGATTGTGCTGCGGTGGTCCCAAGATGCTTGAATTGTGGCTCCTCGGTTCCCCTTCAACGTCAACGAGAGACGGGAACCTCGACTAAGCCGTTTTACCCAATCTGCACGCGTGTGGTGCAGTCAATCTTGGCGTAGGGGCGTCCCTTTTTATCAACGCTGGTCATTGCGTAGTTTCCGCCGTAGGCGCGGCAACCGGTGTAGTTATCCACCGGATTGCTGGGCGCCGGTGCAGCCGGTGCTTGGTAGGCGGGGGCAGCTTGCTGGGCTTCCTGCTCCGCGCGACGGGCTGCCTCCGCGGCCTCTTGTTCGGCACGGCGAGCTGCTTCTTCTGCTTCACGTTGCGCGGCCTCTGCAGCTTCACGCGCCGCTTCTTCCTCGGCGCGTTTCTTTTCGCGTTCTTCATTGGCAAAGGAAATCTCGTGATCCAAAGCTTCTTTTCGCACAGCGGCGTCCTTCTTTAGCTCTTCGAGAAGCTTTGCTTGTTCCTTGCCAAACGCTTCTTTCTGAAACTCAGACTGCTCCGCCATGGCCTTCTCCAACTTGGTTACGGCTAACTTGGCGGTGGCTAGGCGGGAGGCATGGCTACGAGCCTTGTCGAGCTGTTCGTCATTCCAAACGTCATCGAAGTGGAACTGCTGCGCCCCATTCACAGCGGAGCGTGCGTCCTGGTAGGACTGGTAGGCGCTGTCATCACCAAAGACGCATTCCGGGCCGGCCGAGTTGATTCCTTTGCCCGCAGCACGGGCTCGGTCGGCTGCGGCAGAGACCTCCGAGAAGAAACGAGTGTTTCCGCCCACCTTGATCGGAACAGCGAAACCCTCCTCAGCAACGGAAGCATTGACCAGTGATCCTTCCTTGAATACACCGGCCAACGTGCGGCCGTATTTGTCCTCGCGTTCAGCGTCGTACTCCAGTGTCACTACCGTGCCCACTGGCAGTAGGCCAGACAAGTATTGCTTAGATTCCTCGGCCAAGCACTCTTTGCCCATCTCCGGGGTATCGATATTGAGTAGGCGAACGCGTGTGGTCTCACCGCCTTGCACTACATCGATGGTGTCGCCATCGATGACGTTGTGAACCGTAATGACGTCATCGGAAGAGTCTGGCCCTAATACGGCGTAGGCACCGTAACCCACTCCACCGGCGGCTAACAGCCCAGCGACAACCTTGAAAAATCCCATATCAGGAACCCCACGAGAGAAAGAGAGTAACAAGAACAACAGGAGTATACATGTCGGGTGGGAAACGGAGGTAGGGGAGCTGCAAACTCCGAGCCCGAATCGTAGTCGACCTGTGAACCTAGGTCTGGCGGTCGTCGGGGCGCCCAAGACCGGATGAACAAGTCCTAGTTAAAACCACGAGTGAGCCGCCGAGAAAACTAGCTTCCTTAGTGCTCCTGTGCAGGCGCTACTTCATCTTGGCCTGGTTCCTCAAGGGCTTCTTCCTCGAAGAATGAGGAGTCCTCGACAGCGTTTCCTTCACTGACATCGCGTTGAACCGTCTTCTTCAGAGCACCCTCAATGAGTACACAGATCGATTCTCTTCGACGTTCAAAGAAGGTATCAAAGTTGTCACTGCGCAGTGCTTCGGGCGAAATGAGGTGTCCGCGGAGAACGTCGTCCACGCCGTCAGCATCGAAGCCAGATTCGCTCTCAACCTTGGACAAGTATGCCGACGGTGCAACGCCGCCGATGACACGGTTGGTGCGTGCGCTCAGCGTCGTCTTGTTGACGATGGACTCGCGGCGCTCGTTATCGATTTCGTTTTTCTTGCACCAGTCCTGAGGGAAAATATGGTGAATGTCCACGGCCATGTCCCTGTACTGGAATGCGCCGAATTGTTTTCCTTCGACCCAGTCTGTTGAGCCCTGCGCCATGATCAGTGCTGCAATGCCCTTGTAGGCCGCGGCATTGCGGGTACGCAATGAGTGAAGGCGAGATTCAGCAAAGGTAGCGTCCTGCACGGTGCGCGGGGCGGTAGTTTCTTCACCGATCGCCCAAGCAGGTACCCCTTCGAGGTCACGTACGAAGCGCGTCTCAATGGCAGAGCCATAGAGCTCGCCCAAGACTCCGCTCCAGAACCACTGTGTGATCTTTTCTTTCACGTGGTGCTTGTCTGCTTCTTTGCCAAGAACAACAGCGATGGCAGCAAGTGGAACCAATTGCTTCGGGTAGGGGACATCCCTGAACCGATAGATGTGCAGGTCCGCGAGGAAGCCTGCTACCCAGATGAATCCTTGACGCAGCGCGTCGCGCCAGGTGAGGTAGTCGTTCAACTCAAGCTTTAGTACGTCTTCCCTCTTGGCAGACAGGCCGACTTTGCGGCCTCCCGATGAATGCTTACTCCGATCAAGAGTCGTCAGCATCGTGATTGCTTGGAGGAAGTCAGTGTTCTCCACCTTGTGGAGGACGTCATGTTCTTTCCACAGTTCCTTAGTCTCCACCCAGTCATCGTTGAGGCGGAAATCGCGCTGGTACTTGTCGTAGTACTCCGCATCGCCTGCAAACACCGCTGTGAGGAGCTCAAAAACGTTGAGTGGGAGCCCGCCAACATTGACCTTTTCGAAGACGGTAGCCACAGCCGCTTTGTCCGTCTGCTTGTCCAACTCAATTGCGGGAATCTTGTATTCGTTGACCTGACGGAGAATCCCATCGCTGAATGCGGTCATGAGTTCCGTGTTGCCTAGCTTGCCGAACCATTCGAAAAGTCCCATCTGATCAAGCAGCAGCGAAACGGGAATGTAACCTGCTTCGTGTTGTTTCTCCATGCTGCTGAGATCAAGAACGATGTCACGGTTGAAGTTGGTTCGAATAACGCCATCGGCAGGTACGGAAATCACTGCTTCATCCAGCTCGAAGGGGTCTTCAATAGACCGCTGGATATTGATGAAATACCTGCGGTCGAGGCGTTTACCACGTGAGTCTTTAGTGTGAACAACGCCATCGCCTTTGAGAGCCTGGGTGAGCGAAGTTAGTCGTTGCTGGCCATCGAGAAGCAAGAATTTGGGCTCGGAAGTAGCCGTAGCCTCAGTGCTTTCGATGGGGCGTGGCTTGAACCTGACAGAGGAGTTCCCAGTTTCCAACAGCATGATGATGCCCAGCGGGTGTCCACGGAAAATGGTGATGAGGAGTTGGCGGACACGCTCGTCTTCCCACTTATACTTTCGCTGGAAATCAGGGAGCTGGATCTCTCCGTTTTCTGTAGAGCGCATCAGTGCCGATAGTTGGTGCATGTTGGTGTTGAAACCCACCGGAGCCTCCTCTGTAGCAAATAGTCTTTTCCAGCATGCCCCAAAAGCTCAAGGACGGAGGAGAAAATGGGGCAGGTTTTGTGAAACCAGCTCCCGCTAAAGCGTTCGTGAGTCAGCGGAACATTCCAACCTGGTTCCTGTACAAAGCTCTATTGGAAGGGTGCTGTGTTTAACTATTACCGGCTCTTCCGGTTTCGGGGTGCGTAGCGG
>NZ_KV821927.1:0-1080 GCF_001815785.1 Corynebacterium sp. HMSC056F09 | reverse complement strand
CCCAGCTGTATAGATGCATTCACCACCTGAACTCGCCTGAATCTCGGCGGGGATCTTTGGAAACTCGGGCAGTTTTGTTAGAGCAGGTGCGCTATCTCACGCAGTAACTCAACGATGGAAGCGCTAGTTCTTCTTCACCGCGTAATACACCGGCAGGGACTTCCAGTTGAACGTCACGTCCTGGACGTTCTCGGACCAGCCGCCAACAACGTTCGGGTAGAACAGCGGGATTGAAGGAAGGTCACGCAGCAGCAGCTCTTGCGCTTGGTTGTAGAGCTTCGCGGCTTCCTCCTCATTCGCGGCGCCGTTGGCCTTCACAATCAGCTCATCGAATTCCGGGTTGGAGTACTTAGAGTCATTAGAGGCCACACCCGTGGTGAAGTTCGGCCCAAGGAAGTTACCCATCGAGGGATAGTCGGCGAACCAGGCGGTGCGGTATGCGCCGTCCATACGCTCGGTGCGGTAGGCATCGCGGAAGGACTTGAAGTCCGGGTAAGGGTTGCCCACGGCCTGGATTCCCAGCGTGTTACTGATGCTATTAGCCACCGCATCGGCCCAGTCCTTGTTGTCACCATCGGTGTTGTAGTTGATCGGGAACGCGCCTTCAAAGGCGCCGTACTTCTTATCGGCCTCCGCCCACAGCTTCTTCGCCTCCTCCGGGTTATAGTTCAGGTTCTCCGAACCCGGCAGGCTGTCGTTGTATCCGTTCAGCACCGGTGAGGTGAACTCCCGGGCTGGGGTGCGGGTGCCGTGGAAGATAGTTTCCGCGATTTCCTCGCGGTTGATAGCCATCGAGATTGCCTTGCGGCGCAGCGTGCCCTCTTCCCCACTGAAATGTGGCGTCTCCATGTGGATGGACATTTCCAGGTAGGTAGCAGCCGGCTTGGTTTCCTGGCGGCCGGCTAGGTCCTGCTCATAACTGCCGAAGGCGGACGACGGGATCGCACCCGCGAATTTAAATGGATATAATTAGACCCATGTTGATTTCAGGTACCGCTTTCTTGCGGTTGCGCACCAACCGCTAAGGCGGTTTCCTACCCCGTAGGTTAAAAACCGCTCCGGTCCTTTAGCCGGGCGGCT
>NZ_KV821926.1:0-15008 GCF_001815785.1 Corynebacterium sp. HMSC056F09 | reverse complement strand
GGATGTTCACAACTCCATTGGCAATAAGGGAAAGCCCCCAGATGGTGCCTTTACTCCGGTCCCTTATCCTCGCTAGTCGGCGGAAGCGCCTCTAGTACTTCGCGCCGCGGCCCTCACCGATGGTGCTATAGAGCTTCTTCATCACCGGGTAGAGCACGATTATGCCGACAGAGCCCCAGGCAATGCCCTCAAGCGTCACGCCGAAGACGTCGAGGGTGAGGTTGCCAATGCCCGCGATGAGCGCCACCGCCGCCGCAGTGAGGTTGACCGGGTTGTTGAAGTTGACCTTGTTGTCCATCCAGATGCGCACGCCGAGCATGCCGATGAGGCCGTAGAGGACGATGCAAGCGCCGCCCAGCACGCCGGTGGGAATGGTGAAGATGAGCGCGCCGAACTTCGGGATGAAGGCCAGAGCTATGGCTGTGACAGCAGCGACCCAGTAGGCGGCCGTGGAGTAGACGCGGGTCGCGGCCATGACGCCGATATTCTCCGCATAGGTCGTTGTACCGGAGCCGCCGAACCCACCGGCTAAGGAGGTGGCGAGGCCGTCGGCGATGAGGGCGTCGCCGGCTAAATCATCGAGATCGCGCTTAGTCATCTCCGAGACCGCCTTAACGTGACCGACGTTTTCCGCAATCAGCACCACCAGCACTGGAAGTGCTGCCGCGATGGCGGAGACGTGAAACTCCGGCGCATGGAACTGCGGGAAGCCAATCCAGGCTGCTTCGCGGATGGACTCCACGGCCCCCTCGCCCAGGTTGCCCGTGGCCGCCGCGAAAGCCCAGCCGACGACGACACCGATAAGAATCGACAGACGCGAAACCATGCCGCGACCGGCCACGGTGGCCAGGATGATGACCGCCAGCGTCACCGTGGCAACTAGAGGCTGGCTCGAATAATTGCTGGCAGCATTGGGTGCCAAGTTAAGGCCGATCAGTGCCACAATGGCGCCGGTTACGGCCGGCGGCATGACGGCGTCAAGAACCTTGCGGCCCGCTGCCTTCACCGCGAAACCAATGGCTACCAAGACCAGGCCAGTTACTAAGACAGAACCTGCCTGCGCGCCAATGCCATACTGCTGGGAGGCGCTCAGCGGTGCAATGAACGCGAAGGAGGAGCCCAGGTAGGAAGGCAGGCGGTTGCGGGTAATCAGGAGGAATAGGATTGTTCCCAAGCCTGAAAACAGCAGCGTGGTATTGACCGGGAATCCGGTCAGGGTGGGCACCAGCAGGGTCGCGCCGAACATGGCCACCACGTGCTGCATGCCGATGCCGATAGTGCGGCCCCAGCTCAATCGTTCTTCGGGTGCGACAACCGCGCCCGGCTTAATCGTTTTTCCGTCCCCGTGGACGGCCCAGCCAAAATTACTCACGAACCATAATTATGGCTCACGCGAGCACCGAAACCTAAGCGTCCTCACCAATCACGCGAAATTCGCTGAGTTCGGCGGCGATGGAGGCGGGCAGGCGGACGTCGACAAGCGTGCCCTCCCCCGTGTACTCCTCGCTGCGCACCGTACCCTGAGTATGGATGCGATCGACCACGTCCCCGCGAGTAAACGGAATGAGCAACTGCACATGCTCGTCCTGAGAATTGAGGAAGAGCTCCACGCGCGTGGTGAGCTCCTCGATGCCCTCCCCCGTCTTGGCGGAGACATACACCACGTTGTCACGGTCGAGGGCGTGGCGAAGCTCCGCCAGCACCAGCGGATCGGCCTGGTCTATCTTGTTGATGACGATGATCTCCGGCGGGGCCTCCTCGCCGGTTTCCTTCACGATGTCATAGATGACCGCATTAACCGCCTCAATTTGCTTCAGCGGGAAGGGATCTGAGCCGTCCACGACGTGCAGCATCAAGTCTGCTGCGAGGACCTCCTCCAAGGTGGACTTGAAGGCCTCCACCAACTGTGTGGGAAGGTGGCGGACGAAACCAACGGTATCGGTGAAGACGACCTGGCGGCCATCAGCAAGCTCGGCGCGCCGGGTGGTGGGGTCCAAGGTAGCGAACAGCGCATCCTCCACCAGCACGCCAGCGCCCGTCATTGCGTTGATGAGCGAAGACTTACCAGCGTTGGTGTAGCCGGCGATCGCAATCTGCGGGATCGTCGATGACGCACGGCGCGAGCGCTTAATCTCACGCGCCGTCTTCATCGCCTTAAGCTCCTTCCGCAGCAGCGCCATCTGCGTGCGGATACGCCGACGGTCCGTCTCAATCTTGGTTTCACCGGGGCCGCGCAGACCGACGCCGCCGTTGGAACCAGCACGGCCGCCCGCCTGGCGCGAGAGGTTGCCGCCCCAACCACGGGTATGCGTATAAAGATATTCCAACTGCGCGAGCGAAACTTGGGCTTTGCCTTCCTTGGACTTGGCGTGCTGCGCAAAAATATCCAAGATGAGCATGGTGCGGTCGATAACTTTGGTGTTGAGAGCGCGTTCCAAGGCAGAGAGCTGGCCGGGGGTTAGCTCGCCGTCGCACACCACGGTATCCGCGCCAGTGGCAGCCACGATATCCTTGAGCTCGTTCACTTTGCCGGAGCCGATATAGGTACCCGGGTCCGGCTTATCTCGCTTCTGATACAGGGCTTCTACTACTTCGGCTCCCGCGGTTTCCGTGAGCGCCGCGAGCTCCGACATCGTGGCCTCAACCTCGGCCACGGTGCCTTCAGTCCACACTCCTACGAGGACTACTTGTTCAAGGCGCAGCTTGCGGTACTCCACTTCGTAGCCGTCGGTGGTGTCTTCTGCGCGAATGGTGGTCTCGCGGGTTACCCGGCGGAAGGCGTTGCGCTCAGCTAGGTCGAGATCACCGGTAGTCGGCTCCGGTGAGGTGGGCGCGGGCTCACCAAAAGCCTGCGCGAGGAGATCATCATGGGTTTCTTTTGTCATATGCTTTCTATTCTTGCACGTCACGCCTCTTAACAGGGAATCTCCGTTGCACACGACCTTGTGCCGATCCCGGCGGCAAGGCTCACCGACAACATTTTTGAGTCATCGCGGCGCCAGATACAATGGGCCGCATGACCGTCAAAGAGACCACTCACCCAGAGATGCAGGCCATTGGCCTCAACTACGAGCGCTGGCAGGACGCCGTCGAAGCAGCCATTTCGACCAACCTGCTGGCAGTCACGGGGGAGGTTCGCGGAGGACAACTCATTCAGTTCTCGGATCCTTCCGGGGCGCAACTCAATATCCTTGCCGTCGAACCTTTCGCCACCTTCATTGGGTTTGAGGGCGTCACCCAAGGCTTCGCCCACGTCTCTATGATCAACGATGTCTTGGCTTACCTGGACATCATCGATCCTTTCGGAAACGTTCTCGCGCAAGCGACGGCGAACTTGGCGCAGGGCCCGCTCTTGGCTGATGAGGACACCCAGCAGTGGCAGCAGGTAGAGCTTACTGCGATGGGTCTCGATGTCACCGCGTTCGACAACGCAGATGCCTACGAAGCCGAGAAGGGGACCTACCCAGCCACGTTTGAATCCACCGGTGCGGCAGTTGTTGCGGCCGGTTCCGGCGCCGAATCCCCTACCCCGGGCTGCACTTTTTCCGCTCGGGTTATGGAGTCCGAGTGGCGCCACAACCAGCTCACCGGTGAGCGCTTCATGCACCTCGTCATGGATGGCACCTTCCCCTTCGATCTGTGTCTGCCGGAGAGCTTTGGCGAATTGCCGCCGAAGGATTCCGTGCTTGCGGGTTCGGCGATGCTGACCGCCTCTATCGCGCTACCCACCGGCGGCTGTGGCGGCGAGGGCGGCTGCGCCTGCGGCTCTGGGGGCTGCGGCGGCCACTAGGCATACCGTAGAGTCGTAAGCATGAGTTTTTCCGCATCTCAGCGTCAGGGTTTTGCCCTGCTCCTTGCCGGGGTTACCGCTACGGTACTGGTTCTGACGCTGAAGCTGCCGGGAGTTATTCTCGCCATCTTTATCTGCGGGGCGCTATGGCTGTTTGTCGGCGCCCGCCCCGATGCCTCGGAACATGCGGCGCTGCGGGCTTCCATTGCGCTCACGGTGGAAGAGATCACGGGAGTCCTCGAGGACTACGCCACGTTTGCTACGAGCGACGACGCTGAAGCACTGGCGGACCGCACGCTACACCGCCCGGCGCTTGCCGACGTCGACTGCACGAACCCCGCTATCGAAGCGTTCCACTATGAAATGCATGGCGCGCAGCGTTTCTTGCGCCGCCTCGACGCACGGGTTAACTCGCCAGATGCTGGCACCAGCGAACTCGAATCCTTGCTCAAGGTGGCGGATGATCGGGCCGCCGAGCTCAAGGAGTCGTGGCTCGCTGCCCGCCGCGCCGCCTTGGCGCTAGGGACCAACTACAAAAAGGGGGACGGACGCTAAACGCCGTCCCGAAAACCCTATAGTGAGGTTTCGCCTGTGGCTACGATGCGCGAAGGCCCCGTCAGTGTGGAACCGTCCTCAGTGATTTCTACCTGGACCTCGCCGCCGGGGACGATGACGCGGACGCGGCCGGTGGTGTGGGAGGCGTCGGCAAGCGCGGCGCACGCTGCGGCCACCGTTCCGGTACCGCACGAACGTGTCTCCCCTGAGCCGCGCTCGAAGACGCGCATGTGAATCACGCCATCGTGCAGCGGAGTAACCAGCTCCACGTTGACGCCTGCCGGGAAGAAGTCAGTATCGAAGACGGGCTGCTCAAGGCGCTTCGCCGCCAAATCCTCCGCGGTCAGTCCCGGGATAACGGCCGCTAGGTGTGGGTTCCCCATGTCTACCCCGAGCCCGGCGAAGCTCTCTCCTGCCATCGAGGCGGTGGAGACACCGAGTACCTGTGCTGGCCCCATCTCCACGCTGACTTCGGCTTCAGTCTCGTTGAAGGAGTGGACGGTGACCTGCTTGGCCCCAGCGCGCGTGCCGACGGTGAAAGTATCGGTGTCCACCAGCCCACGGGAGCGCACCCAATGCGCGAAAACGCGGGTACCATTGCCGCACATTTCCGCCACCGAGCCGTCCGCGTTGCGGTAGTCCATGAACCAGTCATCGGTGTTAATACCCGGCGCGAGCTCATCGATTTCTCCAGAGGCGAGCAAGTCACCTGCACGTATGACGCGCAAGACGCCGTCGGCGCCGATCCCGGCGCGGCGATCACACAGTGCCACTACCTTTTCCGGCGGTAGCGGCTCGGCTCCTTCCACAATGACGAAGTCGTTTTCAGTTCCATGGCCTTTAGCAAACTTCATAGCTGTAGAGTCTAACGCCCTTCGAGGACACGCAAAGCCTGCGTTGTCGTATCAGCCGCGGCATCCAGCCAGTAGATGCGCTTATCCCGGTTAAACCAGGCACGCTGGCGACGCACATAACGACGGGTTCCAGTGATGGTACGCTCCACCGCTTCTTCCCAGGTGAGCTCTCCACGCTGGGCTTGGAGGACTTGGGCATAACCGATGGCCCGCCCCGCCGTCGAGTCAGCCTTCAGGCCGTGCGCCTGAAGGTTCTCGACCTCTTCGACCAACCCCTTGTCGAACATGAGACGACTGCGCAGCTCGATTCGCGGATTCAGCCAACTGGATTCCGTGCGCAGCCCAAGGATTCTTGTCCCCCACCGGGGCGGTGCGTTCTTCGGCGGCTGGCTGGCCTTGAACGGCTTGCCCGTGAGCTCAATGACCTCCAGCGCGCGCACGGTACGGCGTGGGTCCTTGTCTTCGATGATGGCTGCGGCTGCCGGGTCCACGCTGGCAAGTTCTGCGTGCAAGGCATCGGTGCCGATCTCTTGACGCCGGGCTTCCCAGCGAGCGCGCACCTGCGCATCAGTGGGTGGGAATTGCCAATTGTCCACGAGCGATTGGACGTAGAGCATGGATCCACCGACGAGGATCGGGGTCTTGCCACGGGCACGAATGCTGTCTATATCCGCGATGGCGGAGGACTGGTAGCGGGCTACTGACGCCGTTTCCGTCACGTCCCACACATCGAGCTGGTGGTGCGGGATACCTTCGCGCTCCTCCATCGTCAGCTTGGCCGTGCCAATGTCCATGCCCCGGTAAAGCTGCATCGAATCGACGTTGACTACTTCCCCGTCGAGCTCGTGCGCCAAGGCGACTCCGAGTGCTGATTTTCCGGAGGCCGTCGGCCCTACGACGGCAATCGGGGTTGGGCCGCTGCTGAGAGTCTTAGGCATTAGCACTGCCACCCCGCCACATAGCGGCCCACGCCCAACGTCGAATCTGCTGCCCGGAGTTCTGCGTGCCGTGGATGCACGCCTGCCAGCTGTGCCCACAGTGCCGTTTCGAGCACTCCCGTCGAATGGAGCAGCTCTTCGTCACAGTCTTCCTCCGCGCCGGCCAGCACGCTCTCGCACCACAGGTGAGTGTCCCGCGCACCCTCGACGAGGGCGAGCGGCGCGCGCTCTGTCAAGCCTGCAGAGCCATCAACGCACACTATTGTGAACCGTCCGGAACGCACTTCCCCTAGGGAGGCGCGGGAGTCTTCCACCGTGAAGGCGTGGTGACTGCTTTCTGCCCCGAGCGCGCTAGTGAGTACGTAGCGGGCCATGATTTCGGGCAGGTAGTTCCCGCCGCCGACGTCGACCTGGGGTGCGCCCCACGCTCTCAAGCTTCCTGTGTGCTCGGTACGCCAGCGCGCATCGCGCGATCCCACGATGTCGACCTTGAGCGGTGCACTACCGTTGACGCGTGCGGCATCACGTGTGAGCTCGCAGGCGGCGCTAAGGAGCGCGCGCGAAGCGTCATCGCTCGGTGACAATTCTTCCGCCAAGGCCGGTGAGGCTGGCATAACCATGAGATTTTGCATCAACTCCCATCCTATAAGGTTAGTTTTTCGGGGTTAACACGCGGCTGCGCGGCGGAAACGGTAGTGTTGTGTCACATAAGTTCTGGCAGCCGTGTCGCGCGGCGCGATAATACCGAAGGTGGTTTCTTAGCATGTCCGCTATTCCTTCCCCTGGAGCCATGCCTCGCAAGGGCGCTCGTCCCGGCCCGTCTTCCTCTGCTCCGGCAGCACGTCCCGTGCAGCCCGCAAAAAACAATCCGGCCCAGTGGGGCCGCGTTGATGCTGATGGATCGGTATTCGTCAAGGCCCCCGAAGGCGAACGCAAAATCGGCGAGTGGCAGGCCGGCACCCCGGAAGAGGGCTTGGCGCACTTTGGTGCACGCTATGACGATCTGTCCACCGAGATCGAACTGCTAGAATCCCGCCTCACAGCCCATCCGGGCGATGCTGCGTCGATCAAGGCGACTGCTGCGGAACTGCGAGAGTCCCTACCTACACAGGCAGTAATTGGTGATATCGCGGCACTTGACAAGCGCCTAGCCACTATCATCGAGCACTCCGTAGAAGCCGGTGAGCAAGCACAGGCTGACAAGGCTCGTCGCCGCGAAGAAGCCATTGCTAAAAAGGAAAAGCTCGCTGCCGAGGCCGAGGACATCGCCGCCAACTCGACGGAGTGGAAGGCCGCCGGTGACCGTATCCGTGCCATCTTGGAGGAATGGAAGCAGATCCGTGGCATCGACCGCCAGACGGATGATGCCCTGTGGAAGCGCTACTCTCGCGCCCGTGACTCCTTCAACCGCCGCCGCGGCTCCCACTTCGCCGAACTGGATCGCAACCGCGCGGCCGCCCGCGCCAAGAAGGAAGAGCTGGTAGAGCGCGCAGAAGCTATTAAGGACTCCACCAACTGGGGCGAAACGGCGCGCGCGTACCGTGATCTCATGACGGAGTGGAAGGCTGCGGGCCGTGCCCCTCGTGAGATCGACGACAAGCTCTGGGCCCGTTTCCGCGCCGCCCAGGATCACTTCTTCAACGCCCGCAACGCCGTTAATGACGAGCGGGACAAGCAGTTCGCAGAGAACGCCGCCGCCAAGGATGCGCTCATTGCGGAATATGACTCCCTGATTGATCCCACCAAGTCGATCGACTCGGCGAAAGCCAAGCTGCGGGAGCTGCAGGAAAAGTGGGAGGAGATCGGTTTCGTTCCGCGCAACCAGGTGCGCGAGTACGAGGCCAAGATCTCGGCGCTGGAAAAGCGCGTGAGTGACGCCGAGGATTCACAATGGCGCCGGACGGACCCAGAGGCCCAGGCCCGCGTGGCCCAGTTCCAGTCCAAGGTCGATGATTTCACCGCGCAGGCAGAAGCTGCCGAGGCCAAGGGCAACACCAAGAAGGCGGAAGATCTGCGTGCCCAGGCCAAACAGTGGCAGGAATTCGCCGATGCCGCAGCGGCTGCTGTCAACGACAAGTAGCACCCTAGTCTGAGTGTTCGTTCAGATTGTCGCGCCGCCGGGTTCGGCCTCAGCTGAGCCGGCGGATTGCCTGCGCAGCTTCGTTTTCGACGCCAACCTCGCCGCCCAAGAGGCCAGTGGCGATCCCGCTGCCAGCGGTTCCCCGCGCCGTGTGCTTCAGCGCCTGCAAGGCTCCACAGAGTCTCGCACCTATCTCTTTGGGCTGACTGACTCCGCCTTGGGGCGGGCTGGTGAGCTGGGTCTACCCGTTATCTCAGCGGCAGAGCCCAGCCCCGAAATCGATTTCGATGGCTTCATCCACATCTCCCTTCCGCTCTTGGAAGAAACGGAGAACGCCGATATCGAATGCGTCCTCGCCGCGGATCTCCTGCCCCTGCCTGGGGAGGAACTAGAGCCAGAGGCTCTCGACGTTACCCGATCCCTCGCCCGCGAGGCACTCCGGCTTACCCGCCAGCTGGGCCGCACGACTGCCCAGGTTGGCATGCTGTACCCGCCAGACGCGGACCATACCTATGACCCGATGTCGCAGGCTTACCTTGAGCTCGGGTTTCATTGCAAGCACGCCGAGCGCCAGATGTTCGTCGAGATTGCCCCCACTCCCCCAGTTGTTGGTGCACAGGTGTGGCCCGACTACGACATCCCGGAGGAGCTGCTTGATGATGTCCTGCACCTGCTCACCCTAGCCTCCACCGACGCGGTCTACGGTGACTTAAGCGTCGAGCCCATCGTGTGGACACGACAGCGCCTGAATGAAGCGCACGCACGGCTGCGCTCCCGCAAAGCACATACGCTCCTCGTCGGCATTGTCGAACAGGGACGCGTCGTCGCACTTACTGAACTCTCCCGCCACGGCGATGCGGACCCTGAGGTATGCGAGTGGACTCTTACCGTGACAGACCGCGAACAGCGCCGGCGTGGCTTGGCTACACGCGCCAAGCAGCATGCCCAGTACGCAGTGGCGCACCACTGGCCCGACGTCCGCCGGGCTTACTGCTCAGTTGCCCAGGCGGATCCGGCGATGAATGCGCTCTACGCGCGTCTCGGCGCGCACGTCATCTCGGCGAGCAGTGCCTACGAGCTAACCGTATAGAACGGGTAATCGGTGTAGCCGTGCGCTCCACCCGTATAGAACGTGGCCTCATCCGGCGCAGTGACAGGAAGCTCCTCCTGCCAGCGGCGAACGAGATCCGGGTTGGAGATGGCCAACCGGCCCACGGCCACGGCATCACCGTGGTGTACTAGTTCCTCGGCTTCCGCGCGCTGGGTCACCTGTCCAAACCCCGAATTCAGGATGACACGGGTACGCCCGTTAGCACGCGCTTCGGCGCTCAGCTCAGTAATGAGCTCACCCGTAGGCGCTGCATGCAGGAAGGAGACGTAGGCCAAACCAAGGTCTGCGACAGCGCGCAGCAACCTACCATAGGTGGCACGCACATCCGCAGCGTCGGTTTCCTCAATGCCCTGAATATTGTGCTGCGGGGACAGGCGCAGCGCTACGCGGTCGGCTCCGATCTCCTTCGCCACGGCACGCAGGATCTCTACTACCAGGCGGTAGCGCTTCTCCGGGGTTCCGCCGTAGGCATCCTCTCGGTGATTCGAGCTCGGAGAAAGGAACTGGTGCAGCAGATAACCGTTCGCACCATGAAGCTCCACGCCATCCATCCCCGCATCGATGGCATTGCGGGCAGCTTGGCGGAACTCATCGACAATGCGCGGTAGCTCCTCGATGTCGAGAGCGCGGGGCACCGGGCACTCCTTGCGGGATTCGAAATCTCGGACCGCAGTGCCCGATGCCAGCGCAGAGGGTGCCACCGGTTCTGCACCCTCGAGGAGGCTGGCATGAGAAAGGCGCCCGCCGTTCATCATCTGCATGAAAATGCGTCCGCCAGCTTCGTGGACGGAATCGGCCACTCGCCGCCAGCCGGAAATCTGTTCTGGAGTTTCGATACCGGGCTGGCCAGGGAAAGCGCGGCTGGTCACTGCGGGGAATACGCCCTCCGTCACGATAAGACCCATGGAAGCGCGCTGCGTGTAGTACGTCTCGTGCAAATGCGTGGGGACGCCATCGCGACCTGCCCGTGAGCGGGTCAACGCTGCCATGGTCACGCGGTTTGGCAGGGTCAGTCGTCCCATTTCAAGTGAGTCGAAGAGTGTAGTCATGCACTCCACAACACGAATCTCGTAGCGCTTATTCCTCGTCCTGCTGGCGCCGGTGGCGGGAGGCCGCGCGGGAGCGGCGGTCGTCGATAAGCAGCGGATTCTGTTCTGCCGGCAGCTCGGTAGCGGCTTCGGTCTGCAGGACTCCCACGTGATCGAGCTGGCCGGCGACTTCCCGCACGCGTTCTGCGGCGGCCAACTGCTCAGGACTGCGGCGCAGTGCTACCTGGCAGTACACAAGAAAGGCGACCAACGTTGAGAAGACGCCCACGTACATACCTATGGCAGCGCCATCCGAGGCGCTGTCCCTGTACCAAAATCCCCACAGGTTAGCGAAGAAAGAGATCGTCGTCATCATCCACGCTACGAGAGCCAGCTTGGTCCGGCGAGTGATAATCGTGGCGGTGGTTAAGATCCCCACTCCACCCAGCGCTAGCCATGCGCTGACGGTTTCCATGAGGGAGATACGCACGCCCTCGGCCGTTCCACCGACGAAGAGAGCTTCCCAGCCGCGGGCATCACCGGCATAGGGCAAAACCAAGTAAGCAACCCACGCCACGACGGCCACGATGAGCGCATATTTATGCTTTCCCAATTCGAGAGTCTGCGCTGCGCGCTTCTCAGCAGCAACGGCATCGTGAACGGACTTTAAGTCATCACTCATAAAACGGAGCCTACCCCCTTTTAGCAGCCGCAGGAATCGGCAGGAGCACTGGGCTTGCCGACGCCCGGCAGACCCAGACCCACCCCAATCGGTGCCGTCGTGGGCGTCTGCCCCGCCGCCGACATATCGCCGGCCTTCGTGCGACGGTGCTCGCTCACGCCGGAATCAGCCACCAGGAAAAAGGAGCCTGCATCCGTCACGGTAGCGTGCACAACATCACCGGGGCGAATCTCCGCAGAGATGTCCTTGCCCGCGGCATCGACTGGTGCAAAGTGAACAAGGCGACCATCACGCGCGCGTCCGGTGAGGCGGTGGGTCTCGGCGGCCTTGCGGCCGCCTTCCGCCTGCACCAACAGCTCTACATCAGTGCCGACAAGCTTGGCGTTTTCTTCTGCCTGAATGGAATCCTGCAAGGCGACGAGGCGCTCGAAGCGCTCCTGCACAACTTTCTTGGGGATTTGGTTATCCATTTCTGCGGCCGGGGTGCCGGGGCGCGGCGAGTACTGGAAAGTGAAAGCGGAGGCGAAACGTGCGCGGCGAACCACGTCCATCGTGGCTTCGAAATCCTCCTCGGTCTCGCCTGGGAAGCCCACGATGATGTCGGTGGTAATTGCCGCGTGTGGCATCTTCTCACGGACCTCGTCGAGAATCCCCAAGAACTTTTTCGTGCGATAGGAACGGCGCATGTCCTTGAGGACCTTGTCAGATCCAGACTGCAGCGGCATATGCAGCTGCGGGCACACAGCCGATGTCTCCGCCATGGCATCAATAACGTCGGAGGTGAACTCGGCCGGGTGCGGCGAGGTAAAACGCAAGCGCTCGAGACCCTCAATCTTGCCTACCTCGCGCAGCAACTTGGAAAAGGCGAAGCGATCACGCGGCAGGTCTGGGTCCGCGAAGTTGACGCCATAGGCGTTGACGTTCTGCCCCAATAGGGTCACTTCGGACACGCCTTGATCTACCAGGGCCTGAACTTCTGCGAGGATATCGCCGGGGCGGCGGTCTTCCTCTTTGCCACGCAGCGAAGGGACGATGCAGAAAGTACAGGTGTTATTACAGCCCACAGAGACCGAGACCCACCCAGCATAGGCGGATTCGCGTTTTGCCGGCAGTACGGAGGGGAAAGCCTCGAGGGCATCGACGATTTCCACCTGCGCTTCATTGTTGTGACGTGCACGCTCAAGCAGTGCCGGCAGCGCCGCCATGTTATGGGTTCCGAAAACCGCATCCACCCACGGCGCGTGGTCCAAGACGGTGTCCTTATCCTTCTGCGCCAAGCAGCCGCCAACCGCGATCTGCATGCCGGGATGGTTTTCCTTCGTCTTCTTCAGCGCACCCAGGGTGCCGTACAGGCGCTTGTCGGCGTTCTCGCGCACGGCGCAGGTGTTAAATACGATGAGGTCAGGCTCGGCGCCATCCGGCGCCGCCGAGTAGCCGGCCTCCTCGAGCAGGCCGGAAATGCGCTCGGAATCATGAACGTTCATCTGGCAGCCAAAGGTCCGCACCTCATAGGTGCGGGGCTGGTTATTAGTTACGGGGGAGCTCACGTGGGGACATTCTAACTGGACGACCCCACTACTCATAATGCCCCGACCGCATATAAGAGTTATGGATTTGTTACACAAACCTCCCCGCCTCCACTATCCACACGCCTATTGTTCTACATATGATTCAGCTCACTCTATCTAAGGAGGTGTGATGTGACCGACCATTCCGGCCCGATGATCAAGATGGACGGAGTCAATAAGTACTTCGGTGACTATCACGCGCTCCGCGATATCAACTTGGAGATTGGCCGCGGCGATGTCGTCGTTGTTCTCGGTCCGTCCGGCTCCGGCAAGTCCACCCTGTGCCGCACCATCAACCGGCTTGAAACCATCGACGAGGGTTCCATCGCGATCGACGGCACTCCCCTTCCTGAAGAGGGACGCGAGCTAGCCAAGCTGCGTGCGGACGTGGGCATGGTGTTCCAGCAATTCAATCTCTTTCCACACAAGACCATCAAGGACAACGTCACTCTGGGGCCTATCAAAGTCCGCAGGATGAAGAAGTCCGAGGCCGAAGAGCGTGCGATGCAACTGCTTGACCGCGTTGGAATTGCTAATCAATCAGAAAAATACCCTGCACAGCTCTCCGGCGGCCAGCAACAACGTGTCGCCATTGCCCGTGCCTTGGCTATGCGCCCGAAAGTCATGCTCTTCGATGAACCTACCTCAGCTCTCGACCCTGAGATGGTCAACGAGGTGCTTGACGTCATGACGGATTTGGCCAAAGAAGGCATGACCATGGTCGTGGTGACCCACGAGATGGGCTTCGCCAGGCGCGCGGCCGACCGCATCCTGTTCATGGCCGACGGGGCCATCGTCGAGGACACCGACCCGGAATCCTTCTTCACCAACCCACAATCAGAACGAGCAAAGGACTTCTTGGGCAAGATCCTGCAGCACTAAACGGTTACCAGTTCACCTCTTTTCTCTACCTTCATTCATTTTCCACTCACCTCATCAAGGAGAATCTCATGTCCCGCACTTTCAACCGCATTACTGCCACCGCCGCCGCCATCGCCGCATCCAGCGCTCTGCTCGTTGCGTGTGGTGATTCCTCTGACTCCGCCAGCGGAGGCGAGGGCCTTCTCGGCGCTATCGAGTCTGGCTCTGTCACCCTAGGCACCAAGTTCGACCAACCGGGTCTGGGCCTGCGCGAGGGCGATGGTTCTATGACCGGCCTCGACGTTGACATTGCCACCTACGTGGTCAACCACATTGCCAAGGATAAGGGGTGGGAGGAGCCGGAGATCGAGTGGCGCGAGACTCCGTCCGCGCAGCGCGAAACTCTGATCGAAAACGGCGAGGTTGACCTCATCACCGCAACGTACTCCATCAACGCTTCCCGCGCGGAAAAGGTCAATTTCGCTGGTCCGTACCTCATCACCCACCAAGCGCTTCTTACCCAGGCTGATAACAAGGAGATCAGCGGGCTCGAGGGCCTCGACGGCAAGATCCTGTGCTCTGTCACCGGCTCCACCCCGGCACAGAAGGTGAAGGAAGCTCTGCCCAGCGTGCAGCTGCAGGAGTACGACACCTACTCCTCCTGTGTGGAGGCACTGAGCCAGGGCAACGTCGACGCCATGACTACCGACGCGACGATTCTTAACGGCTACGCCGCTCAGAATCCTGGCAAGTTCCAGGTCGTCGAGTTGGAGAAGGACGGCAAGCCCTTCACCGATGAGTACTACGGCGCGGGTCTGAAGAAGGATGATCAAGAGGCGACAGACGCTGTCAACAAGGCCCTGGAAGAGCTTCATTCCTCCGGCGAGTTCGACAACCTCGTAGCCAAGAACTTGGACAAGGGCGAGGGCATCGACGAGGCCACCGTCGGTGACCTCTCCTTCCTCAACTCCTAAACGCTCGATTAGCCCCCACCTAGCCTGCGCCGAGGACATTCAGCCTCGGCGCAGGCCCGTTAGTAGGAGATTTCTATGGAATCCATGTGGGCCGCACTAGGCCCCGAACTATGGCCAGCCTTTTGGCTCACCATCCAGCTGACGTTCTGGTCTGCCATCGGCGCAATGATCCTCGGCACCATCCTCACTGCCATGCGTGTCTCCCCCGTAAGAATCCTGCGGTGGATTGCCACGACGTACATCACGACGGTGCGCAATACCCCCTTGACTCTCATTATCCTGTTCTGTTCTTTTGGCCTGTACCAGAACCTAGGGCTCACGCTTGCTAGCCGGGACTCTTCGACCTTCCTAGTGGATAACAACTTCCGCCTCGCCATCGTCGGATTCATCTTGTACACCTCGGCATTCGTTGCGGAATCCTTGCGCTCGGGAATCAACACCGTGGACTTCGGTCAAGCCGAGGCCGCACGCTCGCTGGGTTTGAGCTTCTCACAGACTTTTAGCACGATCGTCTTCCCTCAGGCGGTACGTGCGGCATGTTCAGAAGACTGAAATGGTAGCGGTGTG
>NZ_KV821925.1:0-247 GCF_001815785.1 Corynebacterium sp. HMSC056F09 | reverse complement strand
TTCGAGCCTGGTTATGAGGATGGTTCTGGTAAGCCTGGCGAGGACGTCAAGGTTGAGAAGCCTGAGTTCAAGGACAAGGACGGCGAGCCGACCGACGCTCCAGAGGGCACCAAGTTCACCCCGGGTGACAACGCGCCTGAGGGTGTGAAGGTTGATGAGAACACCGGTGAGATCACCGTTACCATTCCTGAGGACGCTAAGCCTGGTGACAAGATCACTGTTCCGGTTGAGGTGACTTACCCGGATG
>NZ_KV821924.1:0-253 GCF_001815785.1 Corynebacterium sp. HMSC056F09 | reverse complement strand
GTCATTCCCGCAGGGTACTGGGCTGGGCTATGGATAGTGTTCAAGACACACACCTGGTTGAACGGGCCCTGCGGATGGCGCATACGCTGCGCGGTGATGTTCCTGATGGGCTGGTGTTTCACGCTGACCGTGGAACGCAATTCACTAGCGAGAAGCTCTGGGAGGTCTGCAGCAGACTGGGCATTGCTCAGTCTGTGGGGCGTACTGGTGTGTGCTTCGATAACGCGATGGCTGAGTCGTTCTGGTCGACGCT
>NZ_KV821923.1:0-253 GCF_001815785.1 Corynebacterium sp. HMSC056F09 | reverse complement strand
TCATCGTGGATTTCTCGGAGGCCGATATTTGGGATGCCTCGACCGTCGCGGTACTCGAGTCCGTGGAGAACAAGTACGCAAGCCGTGGCATAGCGGTGGAATTCCGCGGCCTCGATGGCGTTAGCCTCGCGCGCTACCAGAGGATTTCCGGTTTGAGTTAGGTAAACCTATCAGAAAAAGTCTTATGACGTGCGAGTTTGCTTAAGATCGCCTTGCTAGCGTGCCCGAATTTTTTCTGTATTGTGGGTAACAC
>NZ_KV821922.1:0-307 GCF_001815785.1 Corynebacterium sp. HMSC056F09 | reverse complement strand
CTGGCAGGGCGCTTGCTGATGCGGTAGTCCTCACCAATCCAGCTTCGATTACCGCGGGCTGGCAGGCGCGATTGCGGCCTTCGGCCGGTACGCCCAGAACACAGGGCTTTTTCTACCTTCAACTACTGGCGCAAGGCACCTTTAGCTTGGATATAGAGAGCTTGGTAGATGGTTTCATGACTAATCGACATTTCCCCACCTTTACCGAAGCAGCGGGCAAGATAGTTCGAAATCTGCTCTGGTGACCACTTCGTGTTCAACCCCTCGATGACAAAGGCCCGCAACTGCGGGTTGGTATCGAGTTTAC